>NZ_JBMDWU010000204.1:0-22204 GCF_048594385.1 Micromonospora sp.
CGGCTGGCCGAGATCGGTCCGGTGCCGTGGCAGGTGGCGGCGGTGGCCACGGCGGTGGTCACGGTCGGCGCGCTGCTCGGGGCCGTCGCCGCCAAGGTGCTCGACCGGCCGTCGTCGGCCCGGCCCCGGCCGGCCGCCGACCGCCCCCGCAGGGCTCCGGAGCGGCCCGCCCCGGCCGGGGACCGGCCCCGGCCGACCCGGGAGCGCCCCCGGTCGTCCGAGGACCGCCCGCCCCGCCCGGTACCCGACTGACCACCCCGTGCCGGACTGCCGGCGTGATCCCGTCGGACACGCGACGAGGGGCGCCCCGGACGGTGCCGGGACGCCCCTCGATCGTGCCCGCCCGGTCAGGGCGAGGTGGGCAGCGTGAAACTACCGATGATGTTGAGAAGCAGCAGCAGGATGCCGAGACCGACCGCGATCGCCCCGCAGATCAGGCCGGCCTTGGCCTGACCGCCGTTGCTGGCCAGACCCTGGTTCGCCTTCTGCATGCCCAGCCAGCCGGTGATCGCCGCGCCGATACCGAGCGGAATGCCCAGGTAGAGGCAGCAGAGCAGCGGGATGGACGCGATGCCGAGGATCAGCGACACCAGACCGAGGGTGTTCTGCTGCCCCTGCGGCGCCGGGTAGCCGGCCCCCGGATAGGAGCCGGCCGCCGCGGCGTACGGCTGCTGCCCGTAGGGGTCCTTGTGGACGGGCTGGCCGTACGGGTCCGGCTGGAAGGGCTGACCGTACGGCTGGCCCGAGGTGGGCTGGGGGCCGTACGGGTCGTGGGTGGGCTGCCCGTACGGCGGCTGTTGCCCGTACGGCGCCGCCGGCTGCTGCCCGTACGGTGCCTGCGGCGCGGCGTACGGGTCCTGCGGCTGGCCCGAGACGGGCTGCTGCCCGTACGGATCGTGCGGGGGCTGCTGGCCGTACGGGTCGTGGCCGGGGTTTCCGGGCTGCATCTCGGCTGCTCCTCAGTCGTGGTCCGTCAGTAGCTGCTGGTGCTGCTGCCGTCGATCGCACCCATCACACCACCGAAGAGGCAGCACAGCAGCACGATGACGAGCCACACGCCACCGATGATGAAGGCCAGCTTGGACCACTTCTTGGACTCGCGGGCGGCGGCCTCGGCACCCGCGTAGTCGCCCTGCTGCAGGGCCGGGTTGACCTTCGAGGCGTTGATGATGGCCGGGATCGCCAGCGGCCAGAAGAAGAAGATGGCCACGATCGACGCGGTCATGTTGTTGTTGATCGGCTGCTGCGGGTTGGGGTAGCCGGGCTGCATCTGCAGTACTCCTCGTTCACGTCGGTACGGCGTGCGTACCTGATCATGGGCTTGTGGGGCGCGGTGGCGGGCACGGCCCGGCCACCGGGCGACCGGCAGCGTACCGTGTCCGGGCGACACGCGTGATCACCCGAAACGTCGCCGCCCGCAGGATGGGCGTGCCGACCTGCCCGCTAGGGTGGCCGGGTGACCGAGCCCGCGTCCGTCGCCCGCCTCGTCGTCCTCGTCTCCGGCTCCGGCAGCAACCTCCAGGCGCTGCTGGACGCCACCGCCGACCCCGGCTACGGGGCCCGGGTGGTGGCCGTCGGCGCCGACCGGGACGGCATCGTCGGGCTGGACCGGGCCGCCGCCGCCGGGGTGCCGACCTTCGTCGACCGGGTGAAGGACCACCCCACCCGCGCCGACTGGGACAAGGCCCTCACCGCGCACGTCGCCGAGCACCGGCCCGACCTGGTGATCTCGGCGGGTTTCCTGAAGCTGGTCGGGCCGCAGTTCCTGGCGGCCTTCGGCGACCGCTACCTGAACACGCACAACACGCTGCTGCCGGCGTTCCCCGGCATCCACGGCCCCCGGGACGCGCTCGCCTACGGCGTCAAGGTCACCGGGGCCACCCTCTTCTTCGTCGACGCCGGGATGGACACCGGCCCGATCGTCGCGCAGGTGACGGTGCCGGTCCTCGACGACGACGACGAGGAGACGCTCACCGAGCGCATCAAGGAAGCCGAGCGCCGCCAGCTCGTCGAGCAGGTCGGTCGCCTGGTCCGTTCAGGTTGGACGATCACCGGAAGAAAGGTCACGGTTCCGTGAGTGCCCCGCAGGACTCCCGCCGCCCGATCAGGCGGGCGCTGGTCAGCGTCTACGACAAGAGCGGCCTGGTCGAGCTGGCCCGTACGCTGCACGAGGCCGGGGTCGAGATCGTCTCGACCGGTTCCACCGCGTCGACGATCTCCGGCGCGGGTGTGCCGGTGACCCCGGTCGAGCAGGTGACCGGCTTCCCCGAGATCCTCGACGGCCGGGTCAAGACCCTGCACCCCAAGATCCACGGCGGGCTCCTGGCCGACCTGCGCAAGGAGTCGCACGCCGACCAGCTCGCCGGGCACGGCATCGCCGGCATCGACGTCCTGGTCTCCAACCTCTACCCGTTCCAGGAAACCGTCGCCTCCGGCGCGTCGGCGGACGAGTGCGTCGAGCAGATCGACATCGGCGGGCCGGCGATGGTCCGGGCCGCCGCCAAGAACCACGCCTCGGTCGCCGTGGTGACCGACCCGGCCGCGTACCCGGCGCTGGTCGCCGCGCTGGCCGAGGGCGGGTTCACGCTGGCCCAGCGGCGGGCGCTGGCCGCCCGCGCGTTCGCCGACATCGCCGAGTACGACGTGGCGGTCGCCGACTGGTTCGCCGGCACCGCCGCCCCGGCCGAGGACGGCTGGCCGCACTTCGCCGGGCTGGCGCTGCGCCGGCAGGCGACGCTGCGCTACGGCGAGAACCCGCACCAGGGCGCCGCCGTCTACGCCGACCCGGGCAGCCCGCCGGGGCTGGCCCAGGCCGAGCAGTTGCACGGCAAGGAGATGTCCTACAACAACTACGTCGACGCGGACGCCGCCTGGCGCGCCGCGAACGACTTCCCCGACCAGCCGGCGGTGGCGGTCATCAAGCACGCCAACCCGTGCGGCATCGCCGTCGGCGCGGACGTCGCCGAGGCCCACCGCAAGGCGCACGCCTGCGACCCGGTCTCCGCGTTCGGCGGGGTGATCGCCGTCAACCGGCCGGTCTCGGTGGAGCTGGCCGGGCAGGTCGCGGAGATCTTCACCGAGGTGCTGGTGGCACCGGACTTCGAGCCCGGCGCGGTGGAGATCCTCCAGGGCAAGAAGAACATCCGGCTGCTGCGCGCCCCGGCCTTCGCCCCGCTGCCGGCCGAGTGGCGGCAGGTGACCGGCGGGGTCCTCGTCCAGCAGCGGGACCGCATCGACGCCGAGGGCGACGACCCGACGAACTGGAAGCTCGCCACCGGCGAGGCGGCCGACGAGGCGACCCTGCGGGATCTCGCGCTGGCCTGGCGGGCGGTCCGCGCGGTGAAGAGCTACGCGATCCTGCTGGCCCGCGACGGCGCGTCGGTCGGGGTGGGGATGGGCCAGGTCAACCGGGTCGACTCGGCCCGGCTGGCGGTGAGCCGGGCCGGCGCGGAGCGGACCCGGGGTTCCGTCGCCGCCTCGGACGCCTTCTTCCCGTTCGCCGACGGCGCGCAGATCCTGATCGACGCCGGGGTGAAGGCGATCGTGCAGCCCGGCGGCTCGATCCGCGACGAGGACACCATCGCCGCCTGTCAGCAGGCCGGCGTCGCCATGTACCTGACCGGCACCCGGCACTTCTTCCACTGATCCACCCGGGTGCTCCCGCGCCCCAACGCGGGAGCACCCGGTCAGCCCTGGCCCGTCGGGTCGGACGGCGGGCGCAGCGCGGCGAAGTGGCAGGCGCTGGGGTGCGGGTCGGCGGGGCGGGGGACGGTCGGCGGGTCCTCCCGGGCGCAGATGTCCTCGGCCTTCCAGCAGCGGGTGCGGAAGTGGCAGCCGGACGGCGGGTCGGCCGGACTGGGCACGTCGCCGGTCAACCGGATGATGCCGGCCGCGCCCCGGGCCTGGGGGTCGGGCACCGGCACCGCCGACAGCAGCGCCTGGGTGTACGGGTGGGTGGCCCGTTCGTAGATCTCCTCCTCGGTGCCGATCTCCACGATCCGGCCGAGGTACATCACCGCGACCCGGTCGCAGATGTGCCGAACCACCGACAGGTCGTGCGCGATGAACACGTACGACAGCCCGAACTCGTCCTGGAGCTGCTCCAACAGGTTGATCACCTGGGCCTGGATCGAGACGTCCAGGGCGGAGACCGGCTCGTCGCAGACGATCACCTCGGGACGCAGGGCGAGCGCGCGGGCGATGCCGATGCGCTGCCGCTGGCCGCCGGAGAACTGGTGCGGGTACCGGTTGACGTGCTCCGGGTTCAGCCCGACCACGTCCAGCAACTCCTGCACCCGGCCGCGCTTGCTGCCCCTGGGTGCCGCGTCCGGGTGGATGTCGAACGGCTCCCCGATGATGTCGCCGACCGTCATCCGGGGGTTCAGCGAGGTGTACGGGTCCTGCATCACCATCTGCATGTTGCGCCGTAACCGACGTAGTTCGCCCCCGGCGGCGGTGAGCAGGTCGCGGCCGTCCAGGGTGGCCCGGCCGGAGGTGGGCGTCTCCAGCCGCATCAGCACCCGGGCGAGGGTCGACTTGCCGCAGCCGGACTCGCCGACGATGCCGAGCGTCTCGCCCCGGCGCAGCGTGAAGCTGACCCCGTCGACGGCCCGGACCGCGCCGACCTGCCGGCGGAAGAGCACCCCCCGGGTGATCGGGAAGTGTTTGACCAGGTCGTCGACCGTGAGGATGGTCTCGCCCCGGACCTTGGCCGGGTCAGCGGTCGCGGTCATCGTGGACCTCCTGGGCGAAGTGGCACGCGCTGGTCCGGCCGTCGGCGAGGACCAGGTCGTCGGGCACCACGTCCACGCACACCTGCCGCACGTACGGGCAGCGGGGGTGGAACGGGCAGCCGCCCGGGATGCGCATCAGGTTCGGCGGCAGGCCCCGGATGGTGGACAGTTCCCGGCCGCGCACGTCCAGCCGGGGAATCGAGGCCAGCAACCCCTTGGTGTACGGGTGGGCCGGCGCCCGGTACAGCGGGTGGACGTCGGCGTGCTCGACGATCCGGCCGGCGTACATGACGGCGATCCGGTCCGCGACGCCGGCCACCACCCCCAGGTCGTGGGTGATCAGGATCATCGCCATGTCGAGATCGCGGCGCAGGTCGGCCAGCAGGTCCATGATCTGGGCCTGCACGGTGACGTCGAGGGCGGTGGTCGGCTCGTCGGCGATCAGCACCTTCGGGTTCAGCGCCAGCGCCATGGCGATCATGACGCGTTGCCGCATGCCGCCGGAGAACTGGTGCGGGTGGTCGCCGAGCCGTCCGGCCGCCCCGGGGATGCGTACCAGGTCCATCAGCTCGACGGTGCGCCGTCGGGCGTCGGCGCGGGACATCCCGTCCCGGTGCCGCAGCGTCTCGCCGATCTGCCAGCCGACCGGGAAGACCGGGTTCAACGCCGACAGGGCGTCCTGGAAGATCATCGCGATCTCCTTGCCGCGTACCTGCCGGCGCTGCTCCTCGGGCAGGGTGAGCAGGTCGCGACCCCGGTAGCGGATCTGGCCGGAACGGATCACCGCCGGTGGGGTGTCCAGGATGCCCATCACCGCCTGGGCGGTGACCGACTTGCCCGAGCCGGACTCGCCGAGCACGGCAAGCGTCTCGCCCGGGTCCAGGTGGTAGGAGACCCCGTTGATCACCTTGGCCACCCCCTCGCCGGTGCGGAACTCGACGTGCAGGTCGCGTACGTCAAGCAGGTGCCCGCCGGGCGGGGTGGGTGAGGCCGGCGTGGGCCGGGAGGTGGACTCGGTCACCGGATCTGCCTCTCGCTCGCGCCCGGGGTGGACATCGGCCTCACCGCAGCTTCGGGTCGAAGGCGTCGCGGATCGCGTCGCCGAGCATGATGAAGGCGAGCACGGTCAGCGCGAGGAAGGCGGACGGGACGACCAGCGGCGTCGCCGACTCGCGCATGTGCACCCGGCCGGCGTCGATCTCGATGCCCCAGGAGATGGTCGGGGCCTTGAGGCCGATGCCGAGGAAGCTCAGCGTCGCCTCGGCGGCGATGAACGAGCCGAGCGCGATGGTCAGCACCACGATCGCCGGGGCGAGCGCGTTGGGCAGGATGTGCCGCCACATGATCCGGCCGTGGCCCGCGCCGAGCATCCGGGCGGCGGCGACGTAGTCCTGCTCCTTCGCGGTGATCACCGAGGAGCGGACCACCCGGGCGGCGGTGGTCCAGCCGAGCACCGCCAGCACGAAGATCACCGCGAACAGCCGGACCGTGTCGCTGCTGGTGCTGACCCGCTTGAGCAGCACGATCGCGGCCAGCAGCAGCGGGATGCCGAGCACGATGTCGATCACCCGGGAGAGCACCGCGTCGACCCAGCGGCCGAAGTACCCGGCCACCATCCCGACGACCAGCGCGATGGCCCCGGTGAGCAGGGCGGACAGCGCACCGACCAGCAGCGAGGCGCGGGCCCCGTAGACGGCACGGGCGTACGTGTCGCAGCCCTGGAAGTCGTACCCGAAGATGGCCCCGCCGGACGCCCCGGCGTGCTGGCGGGACAGCACGCAGTCGCGCGGGTCGTTGGCGGTGAACAGCGACGGCACGGCGGCCATCGCGGCGACCAGCACGACCAGTACCAGGCTGATCCAGAAGACCGGCTTGCGGCGCAGGTCGCGCCAGGCGTCCCCGGCCAGGCTGCGGGGCTTCTGCGGTACGCCCACCCGGTCGGGTGTGCCCGGCTCGCCGGAGACCCCGCGCCGGGCGGCCTGGTCCTCCGTCGCCGCCACCGTCTCGAAGTCGCTCATGCCGTCACCTCGTTGTGCTCACTCATAGCGGATCCTCGGGTCGAGGACGGCGTACAGGACGTCCACCACCAGGTTGGCGACGAGGTAGACCACGACGAGGACGCTGACGATGCCCACCACCAGCGGGCCGTCCTCGGTGCGGATGCCCCGGAACAGGTTGAAGCCGACCCCCGGGATGTTGAACACGCCCTCGGTGATGATCGCGCCGCTCATCAGGTTGCCCAGTTCGACACCGAGGAAGGTGATCACGGGGATGAGCGAGTTGCGCAGCACGTGCACGCCGATGATCCGCCGCCGGGCCAGCCCCTTGGACCGGGCGGTACGCACGTAGTCGGCGCGCAGGTTCTCCGCGACCGAGGTACGGGTCAGCCGCAGCGCGGTGGCCAGCGACAGCGAGCCGAGCACGATGCCGGGCAGCAGCAGGGCCCACAGGTCGGGGTCGGCGCCGGCGGTGGGTGGGAAGACGGGCCACCGCACGCCGAGCAGGTACTGGGCGAGCGGGGCCAGCACGATGGTGGGGATGCCCAGCACCAGCAGGGTCAGCACCAGGGTGGCGTTGTCGAACAGGCTGGCCCGGCGGATGCCGGCGAGCACCCCGGCGGTGACCCCGAACAGGATCGTCACGGCCATCGCGATCAGTGCCAGCTTGACGGTGACCGGCCAGGCGGCGGCGAGGATGTCCCCGATCGAGCGGCCGGTCAGCGACTGCCCGAGGTCACCCTGGAGCAGGTTCTTGAGGTAGTCGAGGTAGCGGTAGAGGAAGCCGCCGACGCCGGTGCGGTCGAGGTGGAACTTCTCCGTCAGGTACGCCCGCTGCGCCGGGGTCACCGGCCGTTCCCCGGCCAGCGCCTGGATCGGGTCGCCCTGGCCGGCGAACATCAGGGCGTACACGATCAGGGTGGTCCCGAAGAAGGCGAGGACCATCTGGAGCAGACGCCGCAGAACGAAGCGGAACATACTGTGCAGTCTTGCCCAAAAGCAGCGGAGACGGAGGCGGGTCGGGTCACCGTCCACCGATGACCCGACCCGTTGCTCCCGCCGACGGCCCCGTTGCCGTCGACGCGCCTGCACGTGCCGGCGGCCCGCCCGCCGCCGACGCCCTCCCGGACTAGCTGACCGCCTCGATCTTCAGCAGGTCGACCCGGTCGAAGAGGTCCATCTGGACGTTCTTCACCTTGGTCGAGTGGCCGAAGTTGTTCTGGCCGTAGCGCAGCGGGATCACCGGCATGTCCTTGGCCAGCAGGTCCTCGGCCGCCTGGTACTTGGCGATCGCGGCCTCCTCGTTCGGCGCCTTGGCGCCCTCGGCGAGCAGCTTGTCGAACTCGGGGTTGCTGTAGCCGTAGTAGTTCGACGAGCCGTTGGTGCTGTACAGCGGGCCGAGGTAGTTCTCCATCGACGGGTAGTCCATCACCCAGCCCATCCGGAACAGACCCACCGGCTGCTTCGCCTTGACCTTGGTCAGCAGGTCGGCGAACTTGGGCTCGGCGGTGCCGACGCACTCCACGCCCAGGTTGGCCTTGAGCTGGTTGCAGGTCGCGTCGATCCAGTCCTTGTGCCCGCCGTCGCCGTTGTACGACAGTTCGATCTTCTTCGGGCCGCCGGCCGCCTCGTACGCCGCCTTCGCCTTGGCCGGGTCGAACTCGCCGGCCGCGCCGATGGTGTTCTCGCGGTAGCCCGCGACCACCGGCGAGACGAACGAGCGGGCCGGCTGCTGCGAGTCCTTGAAGATCGACTTGGTGATCTCGTCCCGGTCGATCGCCATCGAGATCGCCTTGCGCACCTCGGGCTTGCTGAACTCCTTCTGGAAGGTCGGGAAGGCCAGCACCTGCAACGACGACGCTGGGCTCTGCCGGAACCGGTCGCCCAGGTCGGTGGCGGCGGTGGACAGGTTCTCGGTCGGGATCGTCTTGATCACGTCGAGGTTGTCCGAGAGCACGTCCGCGTACGCGGCGGTCGGCTGCTGGTAGATCCGGAACTCGACGCCGCCCACCTTCGGCTGCTCGCCGGGGAAGGCGTCGTAGCGCTCCACCTCGACCTTGGCGTCGTGCTGCCAGGAGCCCTTCATCCGGAACGGGCCCTGCCCGACCGGGGCCTGCTCGTAGCCCTCCTTGAGCACGCCGGGGGCCGAGAAGGCGGCCTTCGGCAGCGGGTAGAAGGCGGTGTACCCGAGCATGGTCTTGAACTCGCTGTACGGCTCGGTCAGCGTCACGGTGAAGGTCAGGTCGTCGACCTTCTTCAGCCCGGACAGCCGCTCGGCGGCCGGCTTGTCGCCCTGGAGGTCGGCGTACCCGGCGATCTTCTCGAAGAAGTAGCTGGAGTTCTGCCCGTTGGGGGCGTACGCGCCGTAGTTCCAGGCGTCGAGGTAGTTGTCGGCGGTGACCTTCTCGCCGTTGTGGAAGGTGTAGCCGTCCTTGAGCTTGACCGTCCAGACCCTGTTGTCCGACGACGTGACCGACTCGGCCGCCACCTCGTAGGGCTTGTTGGCCTCGTCGTAGTCGACGAGCGGGCTGAACAGGGCGGCGAGCACCTGCGAACCGCTGGTCTCGTTGGTGTTGGTCGGCACCAGGTGCTGCGGCTCGGCGATCTCGATCCGCACGGCCGCGTTGGGGTCGGACTGACCGGTTCCGCTGCCGCCGCCCGAGCCGCAGGCCGCCAGGCCCAGGGTCACCGCGAGCGGGAGAGCGGTCCAGGCAGCAAGCCTGCGCACACGCATGGGGGTCTCCTCATCTCATCACGGAGCGCAGCCGGACCCGGCGTTGGGTGACTCTGCGCAACGTCCGGCAACGGTAGGTCGGGTTGGGCCCGTCGACAACGACAGCGTTGCGATCACCGGCTGCGGCCTTGTCGTCGACGACCGTTGCTGTTATCGGAAACCCGGCGAAATGCCTGCTTGATGGCGGGTGACGAGGGTGGTTTCACGGTGCCGTCAGGGTGGATCGCCCGTCGTGACCGCCCGGACGCCCGATGTCCGGTCCGGGCCCGACGCGTCTCTCCCGTCCGGTTCAGGGTGTGAGCCGGCCCGCAGTTGGTCACTCAGAGTGAATAACGGCACCTCACGGAAAGTCACGGGTTCCCCGTCGTCGGTCCGCCGTCCGCCGACCATGAGACGATCTGGTCGTGACGGCGATCATCCTGGACGGCAAGGCGACCGCAGCCGAGATCAAGGACGAGCTGCGGGTACGCGTCAAGGCGTTGGCCGAGCGGGGGGTCACCCCCGGCCTGGGCACGGTCCTGGTCGGCGCGGACCCCGGCTCCGAGGCGTACGTCAACGGCAAGCACCGCGACTGCGCCGAGGTGGGCATCGCCTCGATCCGCCGCGAGCTGCCCGCCGACGCCAACCAGCAGCAGCTCGACGACGTCCTCGCCGAGCTGAACGCCGACCCGGGCTGCCACGGCTACATCGTCCAGCTGCCGCTGCCGGGGCACCTGGACACCCAGCGGGCGCTGGAGATGATCGACCCGGACAAGGACGCCGACGGCCTGCACCCGGTGAACCTGGGCCGGCTGGTGCTCGGCTACGACGGCCCGCTGCCCTGCACCCCGCGCGGCATCGTCGAGCTGCTCCGCCGGTACGACGTGCCGCTGCGCGGCGCCAACGTCGCCCTCGTCGGCCGGGGCAACACCGTCGGCCGCCCGCTCGGCCTGCTGCTCAACCGGCGCAGCGAGAACGCGACGGTGACCCTCTGCCACACCGGCACCCTCGATCTCGCGGCCCACACCCGCGCCGCCGACATCGTCATCGTCGCCGCCGGGGTGCCCGGCCTGCTCACCGCCGACATGATCACGCCGGGGGCCACCGTGGTGGACGTCGGCATCACCCGGGTGATCGGCGACGACGGCAAGGGCCGCTACACCGGCGACGTCGACCCGCAGGTGGCGCAGGTGGCCGGTCGGCTGGCCCCGATGCCCGGCGGCGTCGGGCCGATGACCCGGGCCATGCTGCTCACCAACGTCGTCGAACGCGCCGAGCGCGGCTGACCCGCAGGCCGTCGCCCCTGCTCGGCGGCGGTGGCACGGGGCCGGACCACCGCCCGCCGCGGCACCCGGCGGGAACCGGGCGGTGGTGACGTTGGCCCCATCCCGGGGATGGTCGCCGCCCCTGGCCGAAACGGTGCCGGGATGACTGTTACGGTCGGGAAAACCGACTGGTAGCAGGGAGTGGGACGACCATGGGTAAGAAGGTCACTGTCGTCGGGGCCGGCTTCTACGGCTCCACCACCGCACAGCGCCTGGCCGAGTACGACGTCTTCGACACCGTCGTCATCACCGACATCGTGGAGGGCAAGCCGGCGGGTCTCGCGCTGGACCTCAACCAGTCCCGCGCGGTCGAGGGCTTCGAGACCAAGGTCGTCGGCGTCACCACCGGCCCCAACGGCGAGGGCTACGAGGCCATCGAGGGCTCCGACGTCGTCGTGATCACCGCCGGTCTGCCCCGCAAGCCGGGCATGAGCCGGATGGACCTGCTGGAGACCAACGCCAAGATCGTGCGGCAGGTCGCCGAGAACGTCGCCAAGTACGCCCCGAACGCCGTCGTCATCGTGGTGTCCAACCCGCTCGACGAGATGACCGCGCTCGCCCAGCTCGCCACCCAGTTCCCCAGGAACCGGGTGCTGGGCCAGGCCGGCATGCTCGACACCGCCCGGTTCACCAACTTCGTCGCCGAGGCCCTCGACGTACCGGTGAAGTCGGTCAAGACGCTGACCCTCGGCTCGCACGGCGACACGATGGTGCCGGTGCCCTCGCAGAGCACCGTCAACGGCAAGCCGCTGCGTGACGCGATGCCCGCCGAGCAGATCGAGGAGCTGGTCGTCAAGACCCGCAACGGTGGCGCCGAGGTCGTCGCGCTGCTCAAGACCGGTTCGGCGTACTACGCGCCGTCCGCCGCCGCCGCCCGGATGGCGCGGGCCGTGGCCGAGGACTCCGGCGCGGTCATGCCCGTCTGCGCCTGGGTCGACGGCGAGTACGGCATCTCCGGGGTCTACCTGGGCGTCGAGGCCGAGATCGGCGCCGAGGGCGTGAAGCGGGTCGTCGAGACCGACCTGGACGCCGACGAGCTGGCCAGTCTCAAGGAGGCCGCCGAGGCCGTCCGCGCCAAGCAGGCCGACGTCGCCAGCATGTGATCCGCTGAACCATCCGCCGCAGGGGCGGGACGGCAACCCCCGTCCCCCCCCAGCGCCGTCCCCACCCGTCGCCCCGTCCCGGCCCCGCCGGTCGCCCTGCCCCGGTGATCAAGAGGTTTGCGTCAAGCCACCCGCCCCGATGTGACTCGAACCTCTTGATCACCGGGCTGGCGCTCCGGGGCGGGTTCCCGCCGGTCGGCCTCGCGTCGGTGTGGGGCGGTCGCTGTGGGGAATGCCTTCGGGTAGGGCTGGCAGACGGGTAGGGGTGGCAGAACTGTCCGTACCTCGGTGAGGGCGGTGACCGTGACGGACCCGGGGGTACGGGCGTACCGGAGCCGGCGATTCTGCCCGAGCCGGCCGTGGCCCACCGGGTGTTCTCCGCCGGCCGGTGCCGTCGGGTGGAGGCCGGCTCGGTGCCGCCGACCAGTTTCCAGTACGCTCGTACTGCTTGAGCACGTGTCCCCCGAGAGGAGCGCCGGCCGATGGCGAAGATCAAGGTAAACAACCCGGTCGTGGAGCTCGACGGCGACGAGATGACCCGGATCATCTGGAAGCAGATCCGCGAGCAGCTGATCCTGCCCTACCTCGACGTCGACCTGCACTACTACGACCTGTCGATCCAGCACCGGGACGCCACCGACGACCAGGTGACCATCGACGCCGCGAACGCCATCAAGGAGCACGGCGTCGGCGTCAAGTGCGCCACCATCACCCCGGACGAGGCCCGGGTCGAGGAGTTCGGCCTCAAGAAGATGTGGCGCTCGCCGAACGGCACCATCCGTAACATCCTCGGCGGCGTGGTCTTCCGCGAGCCGATCATCATGTCGAACGTGCCGCGGCTCGTCCCGGGCTGGACCAAGCCGATCATCATCGGCCGGCACGCGCACGGCGACCAGTACAAGGCCACCGACTTCGTGGTCCCCGGTCCGGGCACGGTCACCATCACGTACACCCCGGCCGACGGCGGCACCCCGATGGAGATGGAGGTCGCCAACTTCCCCGGCGGCGGCATCGCCATGGGCATGTACAACTACGACGAGTCGATCCGGGACTTCGCCCGCGCCTCGTTCCGGTACGGCCTGGACCGCAACTACCCGGTCTACATGTCGACCAAGAACACCATCCTCAAGGCGTACGACGGCCGGTTCAAGGACCTCTTCGCCGAGGTGTTCGAGAACGAGTTCAAGGACGAGTTCGCCGCCGCCGGCCTCACCTACGAGCACCGGCTCATCGACGACATGGTCGCCGCCGCGCTCAAGTGGGAGGGCGGCTACGTCTGGGCCTGCAAGAACTACGACGGTGACGTGCAGTCCGACACCGTCGCGCAGGGCTTCGGCTCGCTCGGCCTGATGACCTCCGTGCTGCTCTCCCCGGACGGTCGTACCGTCGAGGCGGAGGCCGCCCACGGCACCGTCACCCGGCACTACCGGCAGTACCAGAAGGGCGAGAAGACCTCGACCAACCCGATCGCCTCGATCTACGCCTGGACCCGGGGCCTCGCCCACCGGGGCAAGCTGGACGGCACCCCGGCGGTCACCGAGTTCGCCGACACCCTGGAGCAGGTCATCGTCGACACCGTCGAGAGCGGCCAGATGACCAAGGACCTCGCGCTGCTCATCTCGCGGGACGCCCCGTGGCAGACCACCGACGAGTTCATGAACACCCTCGACGAGAACCTGGCGCGCAAGCTCGGCGCCTGACCCTCGCCCGTACCCACGGAACCCGCCGGCGGACCGCCGGCGGGTTCCGTCGTCTCCGGCGCGTCGCGGCCCACGCACCGGGGGACAGCGGCCGCCACCCGTCCGGGTGACGGCCGCGTCACCGGCCCGGAAAAAGGTCGTTGAGCTGGGTGGACGTGGTGCCAGTCGCGTCCAGGGAGGTTGTCGTCGGTCGTCGCACGGCACCGGTGCCGACCGGCCAGCCTTCCCGGCTGTCGAGCACAGCCAGCCGTCCCTTCCCCGCGGGGGGCCCTGTTCCGGGGCCCCCCGCGCCCTGCCTGCGGGGTCAGGCGGCGCGCAACAGTTCGGCGGCCCGCTCGGGGGCGATGTCGTTGATGAAGACCCCCATCCCGGACTCGGAACCGGCCAGGTACTTCAGCTTGTCCCTCGCCCGCCGGACGCTGAACAGTTGCAGGTGCAGGTGACCCAACTCCCGGTCGATCCGCACCGGCGCCTGGTGCCAGGCCGCGATGTACGGCATGGGCAGGTCGAACAGCCCGTCGAACCGGCGCAACACGTCCAGGTAGAGCGGGCCGAAGGCGTCCCGTTCGGCGTCGTCGAGCGCCGGGATGTCCGGCACCGGCCGGTGCGGCGCGACGTGCACCTCGAACGGCCACCGGGCCGCCGCCGGCACGTACGCCGTCCAGTGCTCGTTCGCCGCGACCACCCGGTCCCCGGCGGCGCGCTCGGCGGCGAGCACGGCGGCGGAGAGGTTGCCGCCGCCGGTGCGCTCCGCGTGCCGGCGGGCCGCCGCCAGCATCGACCGGGTACGCGGCGTGACGAACGGGTACGCGTAGATCTGGCCGTGCGGGTGGTGCAGGGTCACGCCGATCTCCACGCCCCGGTTCTCGAAGCAGAACACCTGCTCCACCCCGGGCAGCGCGCCGACCGCCGTGGTCCGGTCGGCCAGCGCGTCGAGCACCAGCCGGACCCGGGCGGGGGAGAGGCTGGCGAAGGAGGCCTCGTGGTCGTCGGTGAAGCAGACCACCTCGCAGCGTCCTTGGCCGGGGCGGACCGGGGTGAACCCGGTGATCTCGGCCGGCTCGTCGGCGATCCGCTGGCTCAGTGAGGGGAACCGGTTCTCGAAGACCGCCACGTCGTAGTCGGGCGCGGGGATCTCGCTGTGCCGGTCGCCCCGCGACGGGCACAGCGGGCACTGGTCGGCCGGCGGGAGGAAGGTCCGGGTCTGCCGGTGCACCGCCACCGCCACCCACTCGTCGGTGAGCGGGTCGTAGCGCAGCTGGGAGGCGGGTGGTGGCGGCGGCAGCTCCCGCCGGTCCGGCTGGTCCCGGACGGCGTCGTCGCGCTCGTCGAAGTAGATCAGCTCGCGGCCGTCGGCCAACTCGATCGCCGTACGCTTCACCGCGTCGTCTCCCGCCCGGTAGCCCGGCCCGTACCTGTCACGATCACCAGTTCGCCCACCTTCTCGTCGATCACCCGGCGCGCCTCGGGGGCCAACCGGTCGTCGCTGACCAGCACGTCGGCGGCGCCCAGGCCGACGATGGAGGAGATGCCGACGGTGCCCCACTTGGTGTGGTCGGCGAGGACGACCAGCCGGTCGGCGGCCTCCACCAGGGCCCGGTCGGTCTCCGCCTCCATCAGGTTCGGGGTGGTGAAACCGGCCCGCTCGGTGATCCCGTGCACGCCGAGGAAGAGCAGGTCCAGGTGCAGTGAGCGGATGGCCTCCACGGCCAGCGGGCCGACCAGCGCGTCGGACGGGGTGCGTACCCCGCCGGTCAGCACCACGGTCTGGTCGGGGCGGCCGGCGGTGTGCAGGATCTCGGCCACCGGCAGCGAGTTGGTCACCACGGTCAGCCCCGGCACGTCGACCAGGCGTCGGGCCAGCTCGGCGGTGGTGGTGCCGGCGGAGAGGGCGACCGCCGCACCCGGGCGGACCAGTTCGGCGGCCCGGGAGGCGATGGCGGCCTTCTCGGCGGACTGCCGGACGGACTTGGCGTGGAAGCCCGGTTCGTCGGTCGAGCCCGGGTCGGTGACGGTCGCCCCGCCGTGCACCTTGGCCAGCAGGCCCCGGTCGTGCAGCGCGTCCAGGTCACGCCGGATGGTCATGTCGGAGACACCGAACTCGGCAGCCAGCTCGGTGACCCGGACACCACCGGCGGTGCGGACCCGGTCGAGGATCGTCGCCTGCCGCTGACGCGCCAGCATCCGCCGTACCTCCCGGGCCCCCGCACCTGCACGCGCTCGCACGTGTTCCAACAAGATTGAACACTAGCGCGCAGCGGGCAGGGGCGGAAGTGGAACCCCGAGGTCAGGCGGACGGCAGCCGCGGCTCCACCCAGCCGGTCTCGGTCAGATGGGTCATCACCGCCTGCACCGCCTCGTCGATGCTCTGGTCGGTGGTGTCGACCACCAGATCGGCGTCGGTGGGCGTCTCGTACGGGTCGTCGATGCCGGTCATCCCGGTGAGCAGGCCGGCGCGGGCGCGGGCGTACAGGCCCTTGCGGTCGCGCTGCTCACAGACCTCCAACGGGGTGGCCACGTGCACCAGCAGGAAACCCGCCCCGGCCGTCCGGGCCATCTCCCGCACGGCGGCCCGCGCCTGCGCGTACGGGGCGATCGGGCAGCAGATCCCCACCCCCCGGTGCCGGGCGATCTCGGCCGCCACCCAGCCGATCCGGCGCACGTTCGCGTCCCGGTCGGCCCGGCTGAACGTCAACCCGGCCGACAACTCCCGACGCACCACGTCGCCGTCGAGCAGGGTGATCGTCCGGTCGCCCTGCTCGCGCAGCAGATCGGCCAGGCCCCGGGCGATCGTCGACTTGCCGGAGCCGGAGAGTCCAGTGAGGAAGACCACCAGCCCCCGGTGCCGGCGCGGCGGGCGGGCCCGGCTCAGCTCCTTGGCCACCGCCGGCGGGGTGTGCCACTCGGGCAACGGGAAACCCCGGTCGAGCAGGTCGTCGATCTCCGCCTCGCTCAGCGCCAGCTTGCGGTTGCGCGGCGGGATGTCGTCCCGCCAGCGCCACTGGCCGTCCCGGCTGTCGTAGGCGAGCTCGCGGGGGACCAGCACCCGCAGCCCCGCCCCGGAGAGCATGCCGCCGGTGGACAGCAGGTGGGTCACCCCGTAGGCGGCGGAGATCCGGGCCCGCAGCAGCGCGTCGCTGATCTCGTCGGCCCGGCGGGGCAGCGGGACGGCGACCAGCGTCGCCGGGGGCATCCGGTCGCGGGCGGCGAAGATGCTGCGGACCAGGGCCTCGGTGGGCAGTCCGGCCGCGCCGTCCTCGCCGACCGGGATCATCACCAGCAGATGCGCGCCGAGGGTACGGGCCGCGTGCGCGATCTGCGCCAGCTGCGGCCGGTGCAGCGGCCGGTCGGCGATCACCCCGAGCACCCGGCCCGGGGGCAGCAACGGACGCACCTCGTCCGGCCCCCGGCGCAGCCGCTGGAACGGGCCGTGCCCGCCGTCGCCGAGCCGGCGTACCGGGCCGCCCAGCCCGGCCACGCCCTCGCGGACCGGCCAGACGTCGGTCACCTCCAGCCCGGCCACCGGGGCGCCCTCGCCGTCGGTGAGCACCAGCGTCCGCCGGCCCGGGTCGGCCGGGTCCAGCCCGTCGGCGACGGCGGTGGGCACCTGGAGGGTCACCGGGACCGGCCAGGACGTGCCGTCGGCCAGTCTGCCGCGACGCTGCAACGAGGCCAGGTCGGCGCGGGTCATGAAGCCGGCCAGCGGGGTGTACGCCCCACTCACCAGCAGCTCCAGATCGGCCAGCTCACCGGGGCGTGGCGCGTACGCGGGGGCGTCCCGCAGCACGTCCTCGGGCAGCACTGAACCGTTGCTCATCCGTACCCCTCACTCGCTGGCCGGATCACAGTTTCTCAGCCGGCCGGCGATCGGTCGAGAGTGCCACTCCACTCCCGACCCGGAAGTGGATCACCGGTGGCGTGTCCCGGCCGGTCGGTGGGGGGTGTCAACCGGCCGGGACCAGGGACGCGGCGCCGAACGAGACCGCGAATCGTTGACACCAGATGGTGACACTCGTCAGCGCGGCGAGGTCGGTGCCGGTCGGGACGGCGTACGCCTGGTCGCCGCGGTTGCCCTTGAGCCGGCCCAGCTCCGCCCGGCGGCCGTCGTCGAAGACGTGCCAACCGGCCCGGCCGGTGCGGACCGGCTGGTCGGAGAGCCAGACCCGCAGATCCGGGCCGTTGGAGGTGTCCAGCCCGACCAGTTCCAGCCGGTGCCGGCCGTCGGCGGTGCGGACGATCCGGGCGGTGCCCGAGGTGTCGTGTTCGTGACTGACGAACGTCCCCCGGCTCACCACCACCGGCCGGGTGGCCGGGGATCCGTCCGTGGGCGTGGTCCGGGGTGGGGTGCCGGCGGTTCCGGTCGGGGTGGCGGTTCCGGTCGGCGGGGCGGTCCCGGTCGGGGTGGTCCCGGCCACGCCGCCGTCGGCGGGTGTGGTGCCGTCGGCGGCCACGGTGCCGGTCGGGGCGGCGTCGTCGACGTCGGAGAGCCGCTCGTCGACCTGGCGGTCGGCCACCACCTTCCAGGGCTGGAACCAGTACAGGCCGAAGGCGGCACCGACGCCGAGGACGACGACGGCGACCCAGGCCAGCGGGGCACGGGACAGGCGACGGAACATGCCGTCCAGTCTCGCCGCGCCACCGCGACCGGTCACCCGTCACCGGGGTTACGGAAGCCTTACCGCCCCGCCCGCTCGTTCGACCCGCCTGGGCCGGCACGGCGGTGCCGGATCCGGCGGACACCGCCGGACCGCCGATCGGGCGCGGACCGTCGGCCCGGCCGATCGGGGCGGGGCTGGTCAGGGGCGGGTATCAGGGGAGACCCGGGGCGATTCCGGATACCCGCCGGGGTGGCCGGTCCCTAGGCTGGCGGACGTGACACTGATCGCGACCGAGTCGCTCACCAAGACGTACGGAGGCCGGGTCACCGCGCTGGCCGACCTGACCGTCGCGGTCGAGCCGGGGATCATCGGTCTCGTCGGCGCGAACGGCGCCGGCAAGTCGACCCTGATCAAGATTCTGCTGGGCCTGCTCCCGCCGACCAGCGGACGGGTCTCCGTGCTCGACCTCGACCCCACCACCGACCCGGCGGCGGTCCGCGCCCGGGTCGGTTACATGCCCGAACACGAGGCGCTTCCGCCCGACCTCTCCGCCGCCGAACTCGTCACCCACCTGGGGCGGATGAGCGGCCTGCCCCGTACGGTGGCCCGCGAGCGCGCCTCCGAGACGCTGCGCCACGTCGGCCTCTACGAGGAGCGGTACCGCCCGGTGGGCGGCTACTCCACCGGTATGAAGCAGCGCGTCAAGCTCGCCCAGGCCCTGGGGCACGACCCGGACCTGCTGCTGCTCGACGAGCCCACCACCGGCCTCGACCCGGCCGGCCGGGACGCCATGCTCGCCCTGGTCCACCGGATCGGCACCGAGTTCGGCATCTCCGTCCTGGTCTGCTCGCACCTGCTCGGCGAGGTGGAGCGGATCTGCGACACCCTGGTCGCCATCGACGGGGGGCGGCTGCTGCGCGCCGACCGGATCGACGCGATGACCTCGGCCACCGACCTGCTCGCCGTCGAGGTCAGCGAGGGCACCGACCAGCTGGCCGGCCGGCTCGCCGCGCTCGACCTGCCGGTGACCCGCGACGGCCGGATGCTGCTCGTCCCGCTGGCCGACGAGCGTACCTACGACCTGATCCTCGGCGCGGTCGCCGAGCTGGACCTGCCGTTGCACCGGCTGGACCAGCGCCGGCACCGGGTGGCCGAACTCTTCGCCCCGAGGGAGCCCAGCAATGCCTGAGCCGACCGGCGTCATCCACGACATCGGCTACCAGCGCTACACCGGCCCGAGGCTGGGCCGCCGGCACGTCTTCGGCGCGCTCTACCTGCACGGACTGCGGACGGTCTTCGGGCTCGGCCGCAGCGCCAAGGCGAAGATCTTCCCCTGGCTGGTGGTCGGCATCGTGACGGTGGTGGCCGCCGGCCTCACCGCCGTGCGCAGCCAGATCGGCGAGGTGGTGATGACGTACGCCCAGTTCGCCGACGCGATGAGCTGGCTGGTCATCTTCTTCGTCGCGGTGGCCGCCCCCGAGCTGGTCTCCCGGGACCTGCGCAGCGGCGTGCTCCCGCTGTACTTCTCCCGGCCGCTGCCGCGCGACGACTACGCGCTGGCCAAGCTGCTCTCCCTGGCCAGCGCGCTGTGGCTGCTGCTGGGCGGGCCGCAGCTGGTGATGTTCCTGGGGGCGGCGTTCACCACCTCCGACGGCCTGCGCGGCACCTGGAACGAGCTGCTGGACCTGCTCCCCGGGTTGCTCTACGCGGGGCTGTGGGCGGCGGTCTTCGCCTCGATCGGTCTGCTGGTCGCCTCGCTCACCGGCAAGCGGGCCTTCGCCGCCGGTGGCATCGTGGCGGTCTTCCTGATGACCACCCCGGTCGTCGGCGTGCTGTCGATCCTGCCCTCACAGGCCGTCAACGAGCTGGCCCTGCTGGCCTCACCGTCGACCCTGGTACAGGGGGTGGGCTCGTGGGCGTTGCAGGACCTGCTCTACCCGGGCGCCGGCACCGGCCCGCCGATCGGCGGCTTCGGCCCGGTCTACGCGGTCGTCGCCGTGCTACTGGTCACCGCCTGCACCGCCCTGCTGCTGCTGCGATACCGGAAGGTGGCCGCCCGATGACCACACTCGACACCGACGCCCGGCCGGTGGTCACCACCAGCACCCTGGATCTCGCCGGGGTCTCCCGCTGGTACGGCAACGTGGTGGCGGTCAACGACGTCACCATGCGGCTCGGCCCCGGGGTGACCGGCCTGCTCGGCCCGAACGGCGCCGGCAAGACCACCCTGCTGCACATGATGGCCGGCTTCCTCGCCCCGTCCCGGGGCACGCTCACCCTCGACGGGGCGTCCACCTGGCGCAACCCGGGCGTCTACCGGCGGCTCGGGCTGGTCAGCGAGCGGGAGGCGGTGCACTCCTTCCTCACCGCCAAGGAGTTCGTGCTGGCCAGCGCGAAGCTGCACCGGCTGCCCGACCCCGAGGCCGCCGCCCGCCGGGCGATCGAACTGGTCGAGATGACCGACGCGCAGGACCGCCGGATCGGCACGTACTCCAAGGGCATGCGGCAGCGGACCCGGGTGGCCGCCGCACTGGTGCACGACCCGCAGGTGCTGCTGCTCGACGAGCCCTTCAACGGGATGGACCCGCGCCAGCGGCTGCACATGATGGGCCTGCTGCACTCCCTCGGCGACGCCGGGCGGACGATCCTGTTCAGCTCGCACATCCTGGAGGAGGTCGAGCAGGTCTCCGGCACGGTGCAGGTGATGGTGGCCGGCCGGCTGGCCGCCTCCGGTGACTTCCGCACCATCCGCCGGCTGATGACCAACCGGCCGCACGTGTTCGCGGTCCGCTCCACCGACGACCGGGCGTTGGCCGTGGCGCTGATGGCCGACCCGTCGGTCGCGGGCGTCGAGCTGGACAAGAACGGCCTGACCGTACGCGCCGGCGACTACGGCGCGTTCACCCGGGCGCTGCCCAGGATCGCGCTCGCCCGGCAGATCCGGGTCCGGCAGTTGACCCCCGAGGACGAGTCCCTGGAGAGCGTCTTCTCCTACCTGGTGGAGGCCTGATGTCGACCGTTTCCTGGATCACCGCGCGCGGGCTGTTCGGCCGTCGCCGGTTCCTCATGCTGCTGCCGCTGCCGGCGGTGCTGGTGCTGCTGGCCGTCCTGTGCCGGTCGCTCGGGGTGGACCCGGGCCAGTGGGCGACGCCGGTGCTGGTCGGCCTCGGCCTGGCCGTGGTGCTGCCGGTGGTGGCGCTCATCGTCGGCACCGGCGTGCTCGGCGCGGAGATCGACGACGGCACGGTGGTGCACATCCTGACCAAGCCGCTGCCCCGCTGGCAGATCGTGCTGCCGAAACTCGCGGTGGCCGCCGGGGTCAGCGCGGCCACCGTCGCCGTGCCGCTCTACGTAGCGGGCGTGCTCGCCGACTCGGTACGTCTGGGCCTGGGCCTGGTCGTCGCCTCGGCGCTCGGCGCGCTGGCCTACTCGGCGCTGTTCCTGGCGCTCAGCCTGGTCACCCGGCGGCCGGTGCTGCTCGGCCTGGTCTACGTGCTGATCTGGGAGGGGCTGCTGGGCAACTTCGTCAGCGGCACCCGGGTGCTGTCGATCCAGCAGTGGGTGATCGCCCTTGCCGACAGGATCGCCCCGACCGACCTGCTGTCGACCACCGTCTCGGTGCCGGTGGCGGTGGTGCTGACCGCCGTGGTCAGCGTCGGCTTCACCGTGTTGGCCATCGACCGGCTCCGCTCCTTCAGCGTCGCCGGCGAAACCAGCTGACCCTGTCTTACCCTGTCCGCCCGGCCCGCCCCGCTCGGGCGGGCGGGGCGGACAGCCCATGATCGACGCAGTTGCGCGGGTGGGGCGGAATCCAGGCCACGGTAAACCCCCACCCCGGCGATCTAGCGCCGACCCGCCGGCCCGTCGGCCCGCGTCAGAATGCGCTGGCGATGACGAGTTCGGGGGCGCGGTCGGGGAGCAGGTCGAGGGTGGTGATCCGGCCGGCGGCGCGCACGTCGTCGGCGACCAGGGTGAGCTGGTCGAGCAGGCCGGCCGGGCCCAGCGCCTCGGCCAGCGGGACCTCCGCCCGCATCG
>NZ_JBMDWU010000205.1:0-4954 GCF_048594385.1 Micromonospora sp.
GTGAAGTACTCCACGCCCATGAACTCCGCGCCGAAGTTGCCGGCGATCGCGTACAGCCAGGAGTTGGCCGGGATCTGGGTGGCGTGCGCCCGCATCGCCGCCTCCTTGGCGGCGTGCTGGTCGGTGCCGTCGATCCGGGCGGCGATCTGGTCGTCGGGGGTGCCGAACGGCAGGTCGTCGACGCTGTCGATGGCGGCGAAGGGGTTGTCCGACGACTCGGTGAAGTGGCTCATCCCGGCCTCCAGGACGCTGCGCGGCATCGCCGTCCAGTAGACCTTGGCCGGGGCGATGCCCTCCGCGCCGGCCAGCTCGTGCGCGCGCATCGCCACCCGGTGCGCCTGGATGTGGTCCGGGTGCCCGTAGAAGCCGTTCGGGTCGTAGGTGACCATGACCTGCGGGCGGACCTCCCGGATCACCGCCAGGAGCTGCCCGGCGGCCTCGTCGAGGTCGGCCGCCCAGAACGCCCGGGGGTGCCCGTTGGTGGGCATGCCCATCATCCCCGAGTCCCGGTAGCGGCCCGCGCCGCCGAGGAACCGGTGGTCGGTGACGCCGAGCGCGGCGCAGGCGGCGGCCAGTTCACCGATCCGGAACCCGCCGAGCTGGTCGGCCTCGGCGGCGGCGAGCTGCGCCAGCGCCGGCACGTGGATCTCGCCCTCCTCGCCGAGGGTGCAGGTCACCAGCGTGACGTGGGCCCCGGCGGCAGCGTAGTGCGCCATCGTCGACCCGGTGCCGATGGACTCGTCGTCGGGGTGCGCGTGGACCAGCAGCAGGCGTCGGTCGGGCAGCGTCGTCACGACCGTCACTCTAACCGGCGGTCCCCGGGCCCCGGGGCGTACGCGTCCAGGCAGGTAGGCCACATCACGCCCGGCCCGGCTCTACGATCCGGGTTGTGGACTTTCCCGAGCTGGCCGCCCGTACCCGTCGGTTCAGCCACGGGGCGCCGCGCGCCGTTTCCGTGGCAGACGACGGTTCCCGGGTGGTCTTTCTCCGCTCGGGCGGCCCGGAGGATCCGGCCGACGCGCTCTGGGCGCTGGAGACCGCCTCCGCCGAGGAACGGCTGATCGC
This sequence comes from Micromonospora sp., assembly GCF_048594385.1. NCBI lineage: Bacteria > Bacillati > Actinomycetota > Actinomycetes > Micromonosporales > Micromonosporaceae > Micromonospora > Micromonospora sp. The sequence goes on from NZ_JBMDWU010000205.1 coordinate 1,066, forward strand.
CGACCCGGCCATGCTGCTCGGCGAGGACGCCGACCCGACGGCGCTGGCCCCGGGCGAGCGGGCGTTGCGCGAACGTCGCCGGCTCACCGCCGCCGGCATCGGCTCGTACGCGCTGGACGGCGCGGGCCGGGTGGCGGTGTTCGCGCTGGCCGGCCGGTTGTTCCGGGCCGACCTGGTGCACGGCGACGTGATCGAGGTGAGCACCGTCGGACCGGTGATCGACCCCCGGCCCGACCCGACCGGGCAGCGGGTGGCGTACGTGACCGACGCCGCCGACGGGGTACGCCGGGGCGAGCTACGGGTGGTCGCCCCGGACGGCACCGACTCCCTGCTGGCCGGTGAGGACGGCGGGGTGACCTGGGGGCTCGCCGAGCACGTCGCGGCGGAGGAGTTCGGCCGGTTCCGGGGCTACTGGTGGGCCCCGGACGGACGGATGGTGCTCGCCGCCCGGGTCGACGAGTCCCGGCTGCCCCGCTGGCACCTGCACGACCCGGCGGACCCGGCGACCCCGCCGACCACCGTCGCGTACCCCCGGGCGGGTGGGCCGAACGCCGAGGTCAGCCTGCACCTGCTCGACCTGGACGACGGCTGGGTCGACGTGCACTGGGACCGGGAGACCTACCCGTACCTGGCGTCGGTCGACTGGGCCGACGGCAACCCGCTGATCACCGTGCTGCGCCGGTCGCAGCAGCACGGCCTGGTGCTGGCGGTGGACCCGCGTACCGGGGAGACGCAGGTGCACGCCGAGCTGGCCGATCCGCGCTGGGTGGAGCCGATCCCGGGCACCCCGGCGCACCTTCCCGACGGCCGGGTGCTGGTCGGCGGCGAACTGGCCCACGACGGGTACGACGCCCGCTGCCTGTTCGCCGACGGCACCCTGCTCACCCCGCCCTCGCTGTACGTGCGGCGGGTGGTGGGCCGGCTGCCCTCCGGCCCCGGCCCGGCCGACCTGCTGGTGGAGGCGAGCGAGGGTGAACCGAGCCAACGGCACCTCTACCGGGTCCGTACGGCGATCGGTGGTGGGGTGGACGCCCGCCGGATGAGCAGCACCCCCGGCTGGCACACGGCGGCGGTCGGCGGGGACACCCTGGTCGTCGGCACCGCCTCGCTTGACGACGCGGGGACGACCTGGTCGGTGTGGCGCGGCGACGGCGAGGTGGCCCGGCTGCGGTCGCTGGCCGCCACCCCCTCCTCGGCACCCCGGCCGATGCTGGTCCGGGTGACCGACAGACGGTTACCGACGGCGGTGCTCTACCCGTCCGAGCACGTCAAGGGCACCCGGTTGCCGGTGCTGCTGGACGTCTACGGCGGCCCCGGCCACCAGGAGGTGGTGGCCGCCCGGTCGGCCTGGCTGGAACGGCAGTGGTGGGCGGACTCCGGGTTCGCCGTGGTCACCGTCGACAACCGGGGTACGCCGGGCGTGGCGCCGTCGTTCGAGAAGGCGATCCACCGGCGGGTGGCCGACGTGATCCTGACCGACCAGGTGGACGCGTTGACCGCGCTCGCCGGCAAGCACCCCGACCTGGACCTTGCGCGGGTGGCGATCCGGGGGTGGTCGTTCGGCGGCTGGCTGGCCGGGCTGGCGGTGCTGCGCCATCCGGAGCTGTTCCGGTGCGGCATCGCCGGTGCCCCGGTCAGCGACTGGACGCTGTACGACACCGCGTACACCGAGCGCTACCTCGGCCTGCCCGACGACGGCATCGACGTGTACGGGCACCACTCGCTGGTGGAGCTGGCGGCGGAGCCGCTGCATCCCGGCGAACCGGCCCGGCCGCTGCTGCTGGTGCACGGCATGGTCGACGACAACGTGGTGGCCGCGCACACGCTGCGGCTGTCGGCGGCGCTGCTGTCGACCGGCCGGCCGCACGCGGTGCTGCCGCTGACCGGGGCCACCCACATGGCGGCCGGGGGGCTGTCCGAACGCCTGCTCCGCCTGGAACTCGACTTCCTCCGCACCCACCTGGGCTGAGCCGTGGCGGGACCGTCCCGCCGGATCAGGTCGGGGGGTCGCCGGGCGGGCGACCGCGCGGTGCAGCGGGCGGTGCGGCGGCGACCGGGCGGGTCAGCGGGCGGCGGACCGCCGGCCGGCCGGGTCAGCCGGCGGTGGGGCGGCGGGCCAGCAGGGCGAACGCGTTCGGCAGGCGGCCCCGGAAGGCCGCCGCGTCGACGTCGCCCATCCGCCAGAACGGCTCCGCGTACTCGTCGAGCCGCCGGATCTCCAGGCCGGCGGTGACCACGGCGGTGACGATCCGGCCGAGCGTCCACTGCCACATCACCGCCCCGTGGGCCGGGAAACTGTCGTCGGCGCACACGAACGAGCGGCCGAAGTAGCTGCGGTCGGGTCGGATGCGCGGCTCGTCGGGGTCCCAGGTCCACAGGTCGGTGGCCGGGTGACCGTCGTGGACGAACAGGTGGCCGCCGGGACGCAGCAGCCGGGCCATCTCCGCGGCCCAGGCGTCGATGTCGGGCATCCAGATCAACGCGCCCTTGCCGGTGTAGACGAGGTCGACGCAGCCGTCGCGCAGCGGCACGCCGGGGACCGTCCCGAGCAGGTAGTGACAGGCGGCACCGAGGTGATCGGCGCGCCCCCGCGCGCCGTGGATCGCGTGCTCGCTGTAGTCGACGCCGATCACCATCCGGGCACCGGCGTCGACCAGGGCGATGTCGTCCTGGCCGTTGCCGCTCTGCGGATGGACCACCAGCGGTCGGGTCGCCAGGATGTCGCGCAGCAGCGCGCGTTCACTGGGGATGAGCGTGACGCCGGCCGCCGCCTCGGCCGTCATCTGGTCGTTGGCCCAGACCCGATCCTGGTGGGCCAGTTCCCAGGCGGTCCGGTTGGCGCGCGACGTCGGGTCCATGCCCTGCACTCTCCCGACCGACCGACCGACGGTCAATCGATTTGCATCTCTGCCTGACGGCCGGCGCGGGTGGCGACGCCGGCCCGGTCTCCGGGCGCGGGGCGACGGGCGACCGTGACGGCCTTTTCCGACGTTCTTCTCAGAACCCTCTGAAATCGCCCTGCCACTCTGGTCGGCGACCGCGTCATGCCGGACAGGTAAGGAGCCGATGATGAAGTTCCCCCGCACCGCCCGCCGGATCACCGCACCCGTACTGGCCGCGATGCTGCTCGCCCTCGCCGGCGGCAGCCCGGCCGCGGCGTCGCCCGCCCCGGTCACCTCGTCGACCTGGACCCTGACGGAGCTGCCGCAGCGGATCTGCGCCACCCCCGACGACCCGCGCGCCCTGTACTTCTTCGTCGTCCTCGACGGCACGTGGACGACGACGATCACCGCCGGCTACACCGGGATGCCCGCCGGCACCGAGGTCTACAGCCCGCAGAGCACCCCGCCCGGGTCCGGGGACGGCCATGTCGTACAGATCCTGGCCGCGTTCCGCCTGCACAGCGCCCCGATCGGGCACTACGTCCCACTCCTGCACGCCTCGGACGGCACCGTCACCCAGAGCGTCCCCGTCACCCTCGACATCCAGTCCTCCTGCTGAGAAGCCCCACTTGATCAACTCAACATCACCGAAGTAGCGGTGTCAGCACCCCAGGACACCCCAACATCACCCCAAGGGCCCCCACCCGCCCGGCCACGCCCCCGCCTTGCCGTGCTCCAGCACGGCGACCGGTTGACCGTGCGCAGCCTGCCCGGCTCGGCGGCATCGTCACTGTCGCTGGATCTCAGCGTGGACGGTGCCGTCGTCACCGGGACCTGGGTGGAGCAGACCGACCCCGCCGGCCACGACCGGGGAGCCCGCTACCACGGCGCCATCCAACTGCTGGTGGAGCCGACCGGTCGACGGATGGCCGGGAAGTGGGTCGGGTTCGGTAAGGACATGGACGTCAACACCGGCCCCTGGGAGCTGACCTTCCAGGACGCCTCGA
>NZ_JBMDWU010000206.1:0-8904 GCF_048594385.1 Micromonospora sp.
TCCGGCGACAGCCTGCTGAGGGGCACCCTGACGGGCTGATCGGCGGGCCGGCGCAGCTCCCCGGCCCGCCGATCAGCACCCATCGGCACATCCACGCGCGGACCCGGCCGGGCCGGGGACGATCGCAAAGGCGGCGAGGACGACCGAGCCGCCGCCCGGCGGACCGGACGGCGGCTCGGTGCGGACCCGCGACGGGTCACTTGCGCTTGCGGATCTCCTCGGCGGCCTGCGGTACGACCTTGAACAGGTCGCCCACCACGCCGTAGTCGGCCAGCTCGAAGATCGGGGCCTCGCCGTCCTTGTTCACGGCGACGATCGTCTTCGAGGTCTGCATGCCGGCCCGGTGCTGGATCGCGCCGGAGATGCCCAGCGCGACGTAGAGCTGCGGGGAGACGGTCTTGCCGGTCTGCCCGACCTGGAACTGGTGCGGGTAGTAGCCGGAGTCGACCGCCGCCCGGGACGCCCCGACGGCGCCGCCGAGCAGGTCGGCCAGCTCTTCGACCAGCTTGAAGTTGTCGGCGTTGCCGACCCCGCGACCGCCGGAGACGACGATGCCGGCCTCGGTCAGCTCGGGGCGGGAGCCCTTCTGCTCGGCGACCCGCTCGACGACCTTCGCCAGCCTGTCGGTGTCGGTGACCGACACGGTGAGCTGCTCGACGGTCGGGGTGGCCGCCGCCGGGGCGGGGGTGACCGAGTTCGGCCGCACGGTGACCAGCGGCAGCCCCTTGGTGACCTTGGACTTGACGATGGTGGAGCCGGCGAAGGCGACCTGGGTGGCGGTGCCGTCGGCGTCGAGGCCGACCACGTCGGTCAGGATGCCGTTGTCCAGCTTGACGGCCAGCCGGGCGGCGATCTCCTTGCCCTCCTGGGCGGAGGCCAGCAGGACGGCGGCCGGCTGTACCCGGTTGACCAGTTCGGCGAGCACCGTCGCCTTGGGGGCCACCAGGTAGCCGTCGATCTCCTCGCTCTCGGCGGCGTAGATCTTCTCCGCGCCGTACTCGCCGAGCTTGGCGCCGAGCGCCTCGGCGGCACCGGGGCCACCGAGCACCACGGCGCTCGGGGTGCCCAGCCCGCGGGCGAGGGTGAGCATTTCCAGGGTGACCTTCTTGACGCCGAATTCCCTGGTGGCTTCGACGACGACGAGTACCTCAGCCATGTTCAGACCCCTCACACGAACTTCTCGGTGGCGAGGAACTCGACGAGCTGGACGCCGCCGGAGCCCTCATCGGTGATCTTGGCGCCGCCGGAGCGCGGTGGACGCCTGGTGTGCTCGACGACGGCGCTGGTCGCGCCCTCGGAACCCACCTCGGTGGGCGCGACGCCCAGGTCCGCCAGGGACAGCGTCTTCACCGGCTTCTTCTTGGCGGCCATGATGCCCTTGAAGGAGGGGTAGCGCGGCTCGTTGATGGTGTCCCAGACGGAGACCACGGCCGGCGTCGCGGCGGTGACCACCTCGTAGCCCTCCTCGGTCTGCCGTTCCACGGTCAGCGTGCCGCCGTCGACGGTGAGCTTGCGCGCGCCGGTCAGCGCGGCGACTCCCAACCGTTCGGCCAGCATGTGCGGCATGACCTGGACCCGGCCGTCGGTCGACTCGGCGCCGCAGAGCACCAGGTCGGCATTGAGCTGCCCGAGGGCGGCGGCGAGCACCTTCGAGGTGGCCACGGCGCAGGACCCGTGCAGGGCGTCGTCGAGGACGTGCACGGCGGCGTCGGGGCCCATCGAGAGCGCCTTGCGGATCGACTCGGTGGCCCGGTCCGGTCCCATGGTCAGGACGGTGACCTCGCCACCGTGCGCCTCCTTGATCTTCAGCGCCTCCTCGATGGCGTACTCGTCCATCTCGTTGATCACGTTGTTCGCCGAACCGCGGTCGACGGTGTTGTCGTCAGCACGCAGGTTGCGGTCCGCGCCCGAATCAGGCACCTGCTTGACGAGTACGACGATGTTCATCGCGATTCGACAACCCTCCTGTTGGTGGTGTGCGATCTGCTCGCCCGGTTAAGGGCGGAGCTTTGCGCGTCGTTGACACCCGGTCAACCGCAGGCTGTTGTGCAGTTGCCCACGAACGCAATGTTACCTGCCAGTAGGTTACCCCTCCCGGGCACCCACGGTGACACGCCTCACCACGCTGCGGCCCGACCCGGACCGGCTGTCAGGCCGGACCGGCGGGGTCGGCCAGCGCGGTCCTGATCCGGGCGATCGCGTCCTGTTCGGCCGGCGTCACCCCCCGGTGCGCCCCGGCCACCTCCGCCGCGGCGGTCAGCACCAGCTCGCGGTATACCGACACGTCGGCCGGGGACTTCTCCCGCAGGATGTCCACCGCCCGCGCCAGCGCCGGCAGCACCACCGACTCGACGTCCAGGGCCGAGTCCCGGGGCAGCCGGGGCAGCCCACCGGCGCCGAGCGCCTCCTTCACCAGCCCGCTCGCCCCGGCGAACGCCCCGGACGCGGCGAAACTCTCCCGGATCATCGCGAACACCCCCGGGTCCGCGTTCGACACCAGGAAGACCGCGCCGAACGCGCCCGTCTTGAGAACCTGCTGCTCGTCGTCCGTCAGCCGCTGCTCCATGATCACGGAGTGTAGACGTACGGGGTGGTCGTGGTGACCGGGACGAAGCCGAGTCGCTCCAGGATGGGCCGGCTGTCCTCCGAGGCGTCCACCTGCAACAACGTCTTGCCGCGCTGGTCGGCCAGCCGGGCCCGGTAGACCACCAGCGCCCGGTAGACGCCCCGGCGTCGCCACTGCGCCAGCGTCGAACCGCCCCACAGGCTGGCGAAGCCGGTGCCGTTGAGGTAGCGCACCCAACCGGCGCTGACCACCGTCTCCCCCGCCTCGGCCACCACCACGGTGATCGACTGCGGGTCCGCCTCGATCTCCCGCAGCAGGCCGGTGACGAGGTGGGAACGGTCGTCGCCCCAGACCTCCTCCTCCATCGCGGCGATCCGGTCCAGGTCGACACGGCCGGTGACCTCGCGCAGGCGTACCCCGTCGGGTGGCACCGGCACGGCGGCGGCCAGGGGCGCGACCGGCCCGATCAGGACGGTCTCCCGGTCCTGCGGGACGAAGCCTGCGGCGCGCAGCCGGTCCGGCAGGTCGGCGGGCTCGTCGTGGGTGTTGTGCTTCCACTCAACCGACTCGCCGCGCTGCCGGAACAGCTCGACCTGGCGGGCGATCAGCGCGTCCAGCTCCGGCCCGGCCAGCCCGTCCAGGGTGCGGTAGGTGAGGAAACCGCCCTGGTCCAGACCCAGGATGCGCACCAGCGGGCCGTCGTGTTCGACCGTCACGCCGGCCGGGACCGGGTCGGGGATCTCCGGCCGGAGCTGCCGGTCGTAGCTGTCGCGCAGGGTGGAGGCATCAAGATCGGTCATCGGTCCAGGCTATGTCGGCGGTAAAGCGGATAATCGGCGTCGTGTGGCAGGCGATCAGACGGTGGTTCGACCCGTCGGACCTCGACTCCGTGGGCACCACCCCCGACTACCGCTTCTCCCTGGCCAACGAACGGACCTTCCTGGCCTGGCTGCGCACCGGACTGGCGCTGATCGCCGGTGGGCTGGCCGCCGCCCAGTTCCTCCCGCCGTTGCCGCTGCGGCACCTGCGGGAGGCGATCGCGGTGACGCTCCTGCTGCTCGGCGGCACCGTCGCCGTCCGGGCGGTGGACCACTGGTCCCGCACCGAGCAGGCCATCCGGCTCGGGCAACGCCTGCCGGCGTCCCGGTTCCCGGCCGTGCTCGCCCTGATCGTGGCGGTCGGCGCACTGCTGCTGGTGGTGGCCGTCCTGGCCCGTGGGGTGAGCGGCAGGTGACCGGGGCGCCGTCGGACGGGACCCGCGACCCCGGCCTGCAACCCGAGCGCACCCGGCTGGCCTGGCGTCGCCTCGGGCTGGCGTACACGGTGGTGGCGGTGCTGGCGGTCCGGCTGGCGCTCACCGGCGACGTCGCCGGGGCGCTGCTCGCCGGGGCCATCGTGCTGGCCTGGTGGGCGACGCTGGTGGTGGGCTGGGGACGGGCCACCGGCCGCCGGCAGTCCCGCCTCGACGCACGGGCCGTCCCGCTGGTGGCCCTCGGCACGGCCGGCCTGGCGCTGCTGTGCGTGTCGCTCGTGCTGCGCGGGGTGTGGTGACGCGCACGGCTGAGCAATGATAGGTGCATGGCCCGGCTCTATGTGCTGTTGTTCCTGCTCCAGGTGGTGCTCGCCGCCTGCGCGCTGATCAGTTGCCTCTCCGCCGAGGACGGGACGGTCCGCGGGCTGCCCCGGTTCGCCTGGGCGGCGGTCATCCTGTTCTTCCCGCTGGTCGGCTCGATCGCCTGGTTCCTCGCCGGCCGCCCGGTCGCCCAGGGTGACGGCCGCCGGGGTCGGCCGGCGGCCGGCCCACGGCCCGTCGCACCCGACGACGACCCCGAGTTCCTCAAGTCGATCGACGAACGTGTCCGCCGCGACGACAACGCCCTCTTCCAGCGGTGGGAGGAGGACCTGCGTGGCCGGGAGGAGGACCTGCGCCGCCGGGGCGGCCAGCCGTCCCCCGACGGCACCGCACCCGGGGGCGGCCCGGCGTCGGCCGACCGCTCGCCGCCCCGGGAGGACGCCGCTCCCCGCGACGGTGAGCGGCCCCGCGACGGCGAGCGACCCGAACTCTGACGGCGGCCGGGGTCACACCCGCCGGCGCAGGCCCCGCACCGCGAGCGGGGCGAAGACGGCGGCGATGGCCGCCGCCCAGAGCAGCGACTGGAGCACCGGCGCGGCCACCGGCCCGCCGACCAGCAGCCCCCGCAACGCGTTCGCCAGGATGGTCACCGGGTTCACCTCGACCCAGTGCTGCAGCCAGGACGGCATGGTCTCGGTCGGCACGAAGGCGTTGCTGGTGAAGCTCAGCGGGAAGATCACCGTGAAGCCGAAGATCTGCACCTTGTCCGGTTCGCTGACCAGCACCCCGACCAGCACCGACATCCAGGCGGCGGCGAGCGAGAAGACCAGCAGCAGGGCGAACGCGCCGAGCAGGCCGAACACCCCGTTGCCGAGCCGGAAGCCGAGGATCATCCCGACGCCGAGCAGCAGGGTCAACGACCATGCCTGTTTGACCGTGTCGGCGACGATCCGGCCGGCGAGCGGGGACCAGCGGGCCACCGGCAGCGACCGGAGCCTGTCGAACACGCCCTTGGTCAGATCCTGGTTGAGCCCGAAACCGGTGGTCATCGTGGCGAAGAAGGCGTTCTGCACGATGATGCCCGGTAACGCGAAGGTCAGGTACTCCCCCGGGCTGCCGGAGATCGCGCCACCGAAGACGTACGTGAAGAGCAGCACGAACATCACCGGTTGGATGCTCAGGTCGAGCAGCTCCATCGGGTTGTGCTTGATCTGCACCAGGCTGCGCCAGGCCAGCGTGCCGGTGTGCCGCAGCCCGGCGGTCGGGCCGAGCCGGCGGGCCGGCGTGGCGGGGGCCGCCGGAGCGGCGACGGTCGCGGCGGTCATGCCGGGCTCCCTTCCAGGGTCTGGGTGGTCTCGTCCTCGGCCCGGTGGCCGGTGAGGGAGAGGAACACCTCGTCGAGGCTGGACCCACGCAGGGCCAGCTCGGCGACGTACACCTCGGCGTCGTCGAGCCGGCGGACCACGGCGGGCAGCGCGTCCGGACCGGTGACCGGCGCGCTGACCGTCGTCTGGGCGACCTCCGGGTCGACCCCGGTCACCTCGCCGACGACGGCGAGCACGGTGGGCAGGTCGGCGGCCTCCACCGGCCGGACGGTCAGCACCTGGCCGCCCGTCTTGGCCTTCAGCTCCTCCGGGGTGCCCTGGGCGATGACCCGCCCGTGGTCGACCACGGCGATCTCGTCGGCCAACTGGTCGGCCTCCTCCAGGGACTGCGTGGTCAGCAGCACGGTCACCCCCTCGGCGACCAGGCCCCGGACGATGTCCCACAGGTCGTTGCGGCTGCGCGGGTCGAGGCCGGTGGTCGGCTCATCGAGGAAGAGCACCTGCGGCCGGCCGACGAGACTGGCCGCCAGGTCGAGCCGGCGGCGCATGCCCCCCGAGTAGGTCTTGGCGGCCCGCCCGGCGGCGTCGGTGAGCTGGAACCCGGCCAGCAGCTCGGCCGCCCGGTCCCGGGCGCCCCGCCGGGACAGGCCCAGCAGTCGGCCGATGAGCAGCAGGTTCTCGGTGCCGGTCAGGTTCTCGTCGACCGAGGCGTACTGGCCGGTGAGGCCGATCAGCTGGCGGACCCGGTGGGCGTCGCGGCGGACGTCGTACCCGCCGACGGTGGCGTGCCCCTCGTCGGCGGTGAGCAGGGTGGCGAGCACCCGTACCGCGGTGGTCTTGCCGGCGCCGTTGGGGCCGAGCAGACCGAAGACCGTGCCGGTCGGGACCGCCAGGTCGACCCCGGCCAGGGCGGTGGTGTCGCCGAACCGGCGCACCAGCCCCTCGGCGCGGATGGCGTATGTCATCAGAACTCCCGTCGTTATCGCTGGATCGTCCAACGATGGGCGAGGGGTCTGACGTTACGTGCGTCGCCGCTGACATTCCGCCGATTTATCCGCGCGGCAGAACACGGCCGCCGCCGGGTCCGGCGGCGGCCGTGGGCCGGGTGGTCAGGCCAGGTTGGACGAGCGAGGGTACGCGTCGGCCGGGTCGGTGAGCACGTTGACCAGGTACGGCACCCCGGCGTCGAACGCCCGCCCCAGGGCCGGACCGAGGTCGGCGGCCTTCGCCACCGTCTCCCCGGCACCGCCGAGCGCCTCGACCACCTTGTCGTAGCGCAGTTCGGGCTGTAGGTCGGCGGCGACGTCGTAGCCGTACATGGCCCGCATCGGGTGCTTCTCCAGCCCCCAGATGCCGTTGTTGCCGACCACGATCACCACCGGCAGCCGCTGCCGCACCAGCGACTCCACGTCCATCAGCGAGAATCCGGCCGCGCCGTCGCCCATCAGCACGCAGACCTGCCGGTCGGGGTGGCTGACCCGGGCACCCATCGCGTAGCCCATCCCGGTGCCCAGGCAGCCGTACGGGCCGGGATCGAGCCACGTGCCGGGCTGCGACGGCTCCAGGTAGCGCCCGGCGTACGAGACGAAGTCGCCGCCGTCGCCGATGGTGATCGCGTCCGGGGCGAGAGCGCGGCGCAGCTCGCCGTAGACCCGGGCGGGGCGGATCGGGTCGGTGTCGGCGGCCATCTCGGCGGCGTCGCGTGCCCGCGCCGCGTCCTCGGCCGTGCGCAACCGCTCGATCCAGTCGGCGTGGTCGGCCCGGTCGCCGGTGTGGTCGGCGAACGCGGACAGGATCAGCCGCAGGTCACCGGCGGGGCTGGCGGCCGGCTGGACGTGCCCGGCCCGCTGGGTGGGGGCGTCGACGACGTGCACCACCGCCGCGTCGCCGAAGTCGCCGAAGCTGAGCCGGAAGTCCAGCGGGGTGCCGACGACGACCACCACGTCGGCGTCGCCGAGCGCGACCCGGCGGGCCTTGGCGAAGGCGAGCGGGTGCTGCGGCGGGAGCGCGCCGCGACCCATGCCGTTGGTGAAGACCGGCACCTGCAACGCCTCGGCGGCCTCGCGGAGCGCGGCGACGGCGTCCCCGGCGTACACGTCGGAACCGGCGATGATCACCGGGCGGGCGGCGGCGGCGATCAACCGGGCGGCCCTGGTCACCTCGTCCGGGTCGGGTTCGACCGGCGCGACGGGCGTCGGGGCGGGCAGGTCCGCGTCGCCGACGGAGAAGATCGCCTCCAGCGGGAAGTCGAGGAAGACCGGGCCCCGGTGCGGGGTGAGCGCGGTGGTCAGCGCGGCGGAGACCGCGCGGGGGATGTCGTCGGCGGTGAACACCGTCTCGGCGTGCTTGGTGACCGGGGCGACCAGCGGCAGGTGGTCCATCTCCTGGAGGCTGCCGGAACCCCAGCGGAACTGCGGGGCCCGCCCGCCCATCACCAGCACCGGCGAGGCGTTGAAGAAGGCGCTGGTCAGGCCGGAGACGCCGTTGGTGACGCCGGGGCCGGCGGTGAGCACGGCGAGGCCGGGGCGACGCTGGAGCTTGGCCACCGCCTCGGCGGCGAAGACGGCGGACTGTTCGTGCCGGACGTCGTAGAGCGGGAAGCCGGTGGTGTGGGCGGCGTCGTAGAGCGGGAAGACGTGCCCGCCGGAGAGGGTGAACATCTCCCGTACGCCGTACGCCCGCAGTGCCGCCAGCGCCAGCGCTCCGCCGTGACCCTCGACCCGTTCCGTCATCGCCGCTCCCCTCGTCCATGACCGGAGTCACACGCTACTGGCCGGTATCCGGGATGTGAACAGTTCTCGGCACGGTGCCGGCGGCGGGACCACCGTCGCCGCGACGCGGGTCCGCCCCCGGGGCGACCGAGCGCCGCCCCCGGGCGGGACGGGTCAGCGGCCCGTGAAGTCGGGCTTGCGCTTCTCGACGAAGGCGGCCATCCCCTCGCGCCGGTCGTCGGTGGCGAAGAGCCCGGCGAAGAGCTGGCTCTCCCAGGCCAACCCGGAGCCGAGGTCCATGTCCAGCCCGACGTCGACCGCCAGCTTCGCCGCCCGCAACGCCTGCACCGGCCCGGTCAGGTACGGACGCACCAGCGCCACGGCGGTGTCGTAGACCTCGGCGGCCGGGGCGACCCGGTCGGCCAGCCCGATCCGCAGCGCCTCCGCCGCGTCCACCATCCGGCCGGACATGATCAGATCCTTCGCGCGGGCCGGGCCGACCAGCCGGGCCAGTCGCTGGGTGCCGCCCGCACCGGGGATGACACCGAGCTTGATCTCCGGCTGGCCGAGCTTGGCGTCCTCGGCAACCACCCGCCAGTCGCAGGCCAGCGCCAGCTCGCAGCCGCCGCCGAGGGCGTACCCGGTGATCGCGGCGACCACCGGCTTGGGGATCCGGGCGAGCGCACCGACGGCGCTGGACAGGTCGGCGGCCCGCTCGGCCATGTCCAC
>NZ_JBMDWU010000207.1:0-2252 GCF_048594385.1 Micromonospora sp.
AGCATCCGGTACGGCAGGCTGCGGTCGAGCGGGTGCGGGTCGTCCCACCGCTCCGCGAACACCGCGAGCACGTCGGCGACGACCGGCCCGCGGAGCTCCATCGAGGCGTCGTGCCACGCCGGGCGCTCGCCGTACCGGCCGTCGATCGACACGGGCTGCGGGTCGCCCTGGTGTGCGGCGTCGTCGCGGCGGCTGTGGCAGAGGTCGATCCCGCCGGCGAAGGCGACGTCCCGCTCCGGGGCGTCGCGGTGGCGCAGCACCACCAGCTTCTGGTGATGGGACCCGCCCCGCCGGACGCGCTGGTCGAGCAGCACCTCACCACCGGCGGCGTTGACCGTCTCGCTCAGGTCGCGGTTCTCCGCCTCGCTGTAGGACAACGCGTCGAGGTGGGAGCGCCAGAGCAGCCCCTTGACCAGCACGCCCCGCTGGGCGGCCCGGGCGAAGAGCTGGGCCACCGTCGGGCCGTCCGGGCGCATCCGCTCGTCCGGGTCGCCCCGCCAGTCGGTGAAGAAGAGCTGGTCGCCCGCGCCCAGCGCCTCGACCTCGGTGACCAGGCGGTCGAAGTACGCCGAGCCGTGAATCAACGGCTCGGCGAGGTTTCCGGACGTCCAGACGGGTATCCCGGAGACCGGGTTGGCGCGTTCCTCAGCGGTCAGGAACCAGTCCTCGATCGCCACGTTCCAGCCTCCCGAGGTCGACGACGTCCTCACGGTAGGACCCCCACCGTCGGTACGCACGCCGGGTCTCCCGGACCCCGCCCGGACGGTGGCCTACCGCACCCCGCGAAGCCGTGAACGCCGAGGAGGCCAGGCCATGCCCGCCGAGACGACGAACCCCGCGACCGAGGACCGTACGGATGCGGTCGAGAGCGAACGCGGCGCGATCCTGGCGGTGCTGCTGATGGTGATCCTCGGGGTGGCCGGGATCTTCGCGGTCTCCTGACCGATGCGGTGCCGCCCAGGGCGTCCCGGGGTGACACCGGGACGCCCGTCGGAGGTCGGTCTCAGGGGCGGTCGCCCTGGCCGCCGGTGTGCGGCAGCCGCTGGGCGGGAACCACGCCCAGCTTGCCGGCCTGGAAGTCCTCGAAGGCCTGCATCAGCTCGGCGCGGGTGTTCATCACGAACGGCCCGTAGTGCGCCACCGGCTCCCGGATGGGCTTTCCGCCCATGATGTAGAGGTCCAGAGCCGGGGTGTTGCCGTCCTGTCTGCCGGCGGCGGTCACCCGCAGCGCGTCGCCCGAACCGTGCACGGCCAACTGGCCGCCCTGGAACGGCCGCCGGTCGGTGCCGACCGTGCCGCGACCGGAGAGCGCGTAGACCAGCGCGTTGAAGTCGGCCCGCCAGGGCAGGTCCAGCTCCGCGCCGGGCTCCAGCGTGACGTGCGCGATGGTGATCGGGGTGTGGGTCGACCCCGGCCCCCGGTGCCCGGCGATCTCACCGGCGATGATCCGGATCAGCGCGCCACCGTCCGGCGTGGTCAGCAGCGCCGACTCCCGACCACGGATGTCCTGGTAGCGCGGCGGCATCATCTTGGCCACCCGGGGCAGGTTGACCCAGAGCTGGAGGCCGTGGAAGAGGCCGCCGCTGGCGACCAGGTGCTCCGGCGGGGCCTCGATGTGCAACAGGCCACTGCCGGCTGTCATCCACTGGGTGTCGCCGTCGGTGATGGTGCCGCCGCCGCCCTGCGAGTCCTGGTGGTCCATGATCCCGTCGATCATGTAGGTGACCGTCTCGAAGCCCCGGTGCGGGTGCCACGGGGTGCCCTTCGGCTCGCCCGGCGCGTAGTCCACCTCGCCCATCTGGTCGAGGTGGATGAACGGGTCGAGATCCGACATCGGCACCCCGGCGAAGGCGCGGCGGACCGGGAAGCCCTCACCCTCGTAGCCGCTGGGGGCGGTGGTCAGCCGGCGGACCGGCCGGTAGCTGGTGGTCTCGTCGAGCCGGGGCAGACGGGGCAGGACGAGGACGTCGTCGACGGTGATCGCGGGCATCACGGGCTCCTCAGGTGTCGCGGTGGGTGGACGACGCGTCCCGGTCGGCGCGCAGCCGCCGGCCGAGCCGGTCGAAGACCCGGGTCAGGGTGGCGACCTCGGCGTCGTCGAGGTCGTCCATCAGGTGCCGCCGGACCGAGGCGAGGTGCCCCGGCGCGGCCTCACGCAGGGCGAGCAGCCCGGCGGCGGTGAGCACCGCCTCGCTGCCCCGACGGTCCCCGGGGCAGGACTGCCGGGCGACCAGACCCCGCCGCTGCATGGT
>NZ_JBMDWU010000208.1:0-13266 GCF_048594385.1 Micromonospora sp.
GCCCTGCTTCTTGGTGGGGCTGCGCTCCAGCGCCTGCTGCATCTGGTCGGCCCACTTGTCCACGGTGAGCTGGCCGAGGGTGACCTGCTGCCAGCCCCGGGCCAGGGCGTCGGCCTCCGGGCCGGAGAGCATCACGCCGGCGTGCAGGGTCGGCTGGGCGACCAGTTCCTGGATCTTGAGGAAGGCCGGCGACGACGGCAGCAGCGCCTTGTCGACGGTCTTGTTCAGCGGCTGGCCCTTGCCGTACTTCACCCAGAGCTCGCCGTTCTCCTTACCGGCGAGCCAGCTGATGAACTCCAGCCCGGCCTGCTTCTTCTCGCTCCACTGGGTGACCCCGTAGACCGCGCCCTCGATGCCGGAGAACTTGCCGGCCAGCGGCGCGGCCGGGTCGATCGCCGGCCACCGGGTGACGCCGAGCTTGTCGTCGCCCAGGGCCTTGCCGAACGCCTCCCAGTTCACCGCGTCGGAGATGATGGTGCCGGCGAACGCGGCGTCGCCGCGCTGGAAGATGTCCGCGCCGTCGGGCAGCATCGTGATCGACGGGGCGTTCTTGTTGGCCCAGCCCTTGGTGGTGATCTCGGCCAGCTTGCCGAGCACCGACACCAGCTTCGGGTCCTTCCAGGACAGCTTCCCGGCGAGCAGCGCCCGGATGTCGTCCTCGGTGAGGTAGTTGCGGGCGATCTCCGGGAAGTCCCAGTACGCGGGGAAGGTGCCGGACAGGCCCAGCGCCAGGCAGGTCTTGCCGGCCTTCTTCACCGCCTCGCAGGCGGCCCCGAACTCGTCCCAGGTGGCCGGGGGCTGCTCCGGGTTCAACCCGGCGGCGGTCAGGACGGCCTTGTTGTAGTACAGGACGTTGCCCTGGTAGGAGAACGGCACCCCGTAGCAGGTCTTGCTCGTGTCGAAGCCCTCGCAGGCCCCGCTGTAGGTGACCAGGTCCTTGGTGATCTCGGCGGCCTTGTCACCCAACGGCACGTACGCGCCGCGCCTGTCGAACAGCTCCAGCCCGGCGTTGTTGGCCATCACGTCCGGCCCCGACTGCGAGGTGATGTACGGGCCCTGCACCTCGGGGTACTTGTCGAACGGGACGGACTGCATCTCCAGCTTGATGTCCGGGTGGCTGCCCTCGAAGCTGGTCTTGACCTGCTTCCAGTACTCGGCCCCACCCGGCTCCCAGGTCAGCACCTTGAGGGTGACCGGGCCGTCGGCGGCGTCGTCGCCACCGCATCCGGTCAGCAGGGCGGCGGCGGCCATGCCGGCGGCGAGGGCACCGGCCAATCTCCGTCGAAACATCGGTTAGCTCCTGTCACAGGTGGGGGGCTCAGGGGAGTCGGCGGACCGCGCCGCCGCTGTCGGCGCTGCCGGCCACGGCCTCGGCGACCTGCACCACGTGCAGTCCGTCGGCGAGTGGGACGACCGCCGTCGGTGCGGTGCCGTCGATCCGGCTCAGGAAGTGCCGTAGCTCGGCGGCGAGCGCGCCGCCGCCGTCGACCGGGGACAACAGCCAGTCCGGCGCCTCGGTCGGCTCGCCCTGGACGAGCAGCGTGGGGTGGCCGAGGTCGACGTGGGCGACCCCGTCGGTGCCGTACACCTCGACCAGGTCCGAGGTGTGGTGGGGAGTGCTCTCGGGAAGCAGGTAACTGTTGCGGATCGACGACACGACGTCGTTGGCGTGTCGCAGCTCCGCCCACACCAGGACCGGGGTGGCCGATCCGGGTCGGGTCCGGGCCGCCGCACGGACCTCGACCACCGGCGCTCCGGCGTACCAGAGGGCCAGGTCGATGTCGTGGACGGCGGTGAGTAGCGCGGGGTGTTCGCGCGGGAAGAGCCGGCTCAGGGTGCGGGGCCGGTCACGGCGGGACGACACGGCGAGCACGTCGCCGAGCCGGCCGGCGCGGATCGCGTCGTGCAGGGCCCGGTGCGGCGGGCTGTGCCGCAGAATGTGCCCCGGCTGGCAGAGCACCCCGGTTCGGTCGGCGGTGTCGACGATGGCGGCGGCGTCGGCGACGCTGGTGGCGAGCGGCTTCTCCACCAGCACCGGCACCCCGGCGTCGAGCAAAGCCACGGCCACCGCCCGGTGTGCCGGGCCGGGCACGCAGACCGAGGCGGCGTCCGGTGTCGTGTCGGCGAGCAGGCTTGCGACGTCGGCGTACGCCTGCGGCACCTGGTACTGCGCGGCCACCCGGGCGCGGGTCGCGGCGTCCGGCTCGACCAGGGCCGCCACCGGCACGCCGAGCGACCGGTACGCGGCCAGGTGCCGGACCCCGAACGCCCCGGCCCCGATCACGGCCACCGACGGGCGGCTCATGCCCCGACCGCCTCGACGGCGTCGGTCCGGTCACCCGGGCCGGGCCGACCGGGCCCGGCGTCCCCGTGACCGTCGGGAGCGGCCAGCCGTCCGTCGAGCACCGCCCGGGTGAGCCGTTCCAGGGCGGCCACCCCGACGCCGAGGCAGCGTTCGTCGACGTCGAAGGCGCCGGAGTGCAGCGGTGCGCCGCCCTGTTCGCCGGTGACGCCGAGCTTGACGTACAGGCTGGGGCCGAGCGCGGCGAGCAGCGCGAAGTCGTCGGTGGTCAGTGGGGGCTCGGTCAGGTCGGCGACCTCGACCACCCCGGGCAACTCGGCGCGGGCGAGCGCCACCAGGGCCGCCGCGTTGCGGACCGGGGGCATCTCGTTGGCCCAGGTGAACCGCAGCCCGAGGTCGAGCGCGGCGGCCTGCTGCCGGGCGATCCGCTCGATGACCTCCTTGAGCCGGGCGCGGGTGGCCTCGTCGTGGGTGCGCAGCGTGCCGGTGCCCTCGGCCCGCTCGGCGACCTGGCTCTGGCTGGCCCCACCGGCGATCGTGCCGATGTTGAAGGCCACCAGCTCGTGCGGGTTGCGGGAGCGGGCCACCCCGGCGTGCAGCAGGTTGACGATGCCGGCGAGGCCGAGGATCGCGTCGCGGCCCAGGGCCGGGGTGGCGGCGTGCGCGGCCCGACCGGTCACCTCGAACCGGAAGGCGTCCTTGGCCGCCATCGCGGTCACCCGGTCCACCCCGATCGTCCCCACCGGCAGGTCCGGCCAGCAGTGCAGGCCGAGGACGGCGTCGAAGCGCCTGTCGCGCAGGGCCTCGTCGGCGAGCACCGCGGCGGCGCCGGAGGTCGCGCCGAACGGGATCTCCTCGGCCGGCTGGAACAGCACGGTCACCGAGCCCCGGGCGGGCGGGTCGGCGGCGAGCCGGGCGGCGACGCCGGCCATCACGGTCATGTGCACGTCGTGCCCGCAGGCGTGACAGACCCCCGGGTTGGTCGACGCCCAGGGCACCTGCTTGGCGTCCTGAACCGGATAGGCGTCCATATCGGCCCGAAGCAACACCGAGGGTCCCTCGCTGCGTCCTTCGATCTCCGCGAGCAGGCCGGTGCCGGCGAGGCCGGTGTGGACCCGGGCGATCGGCGCGAGCCGCCCGGCGAGTACGGCGGCGGTCTGCTGTTCAGTGAACCGCAGCTCGGGGTGCTGGTGGAGCTGCCGACGCAGCCGTACCAGATCGTCAACGTCCTCGTGCGCCTGCACCACGCGGTTCACTCCTCGCCTACGTCCGATAATCCGGACCTAATTGAGACAAGAACCTAAGCGAGGGGTCCTCCCGCGTCAATGGGCAGCTCAGAATCGGTTAGGGTCCGCCCCATGGAACGCGCCGACGCCCACCTGCACCTGTTCGCCGACGGTTATCCCGGCCGGTACGGAAGGTCACCGGCGGGGGGTGACGAACTCGCCGTCTACCGGACGTTGCGCCACGAACACGGCATCGCGCGGGCCCTCGTGGTCGGCTACGAGGGCGGCCCGGAGTTCACCGGCAACAACCGGCACCTCGCCCGGCTCGCCGCGACACACGACTGGATCGTCCCCCTGGCGTACGTTCCGGTCACCGGCGTCGACCCCGCCGGACTGGACCGCATCCGGTCGGCGGGATTCGTCGGTCTCGCCGCGTACCTGCCGGACCCGGCCGCCGCCGACACCTTCGCCGAGTGGCTGACCGGGACCGCCGCGCCGCTCGCCGACACCGCGACGCTGCTCAGCCTCAACGCCCCACCCGAGGCCGCCGGACGCCTCGGCCGGGCGCTGGCCGCCCTCGACGGGTGCCCCGTGCTGTTCAGCCACCTCGGCCTGCCCGGCCGGCAGTCGACCGTCCCCGCTCCGCAGGCCGCCGCCGACCGGCTCGCCCCGCTGACCGACCTGGCCCGGCTGCCCCACGTCGGGGTCAAGGTCTCCGGCCTGTACGCCGTCAGCGACCCCGCCGAGGGCTACCCGCACCCCGCCGCCCGACCCTTCGTCGAGACGCTGCTGCACCACTTCGGCGCGCGCCGGCTCTACTGGGGTTCCGACTTCGCCCCCAGCCTCGACCACGTGTCGTTCGCCCAGACCCTGCACCCGGTCGGCCTCGACGGACTCTCCGCCGCCGAGGCGGCCGACGTGTACGGCGGCAACCTGCTGCGCGCCCTGGATGGCTGAGCAGCAGTCGACCGGCCCGGGGCGCGATGCGTCCGACCTGCGGGGCAGGGGGAGCGGGCCCGCCGAGACACTTGACGTCATCGATGTTAGCGATAACGTACGGGGACCACCGCCACCCCGCCTCCACCACCCCGAGGTGACCTGTTGAAGCGTCGTACCCTGCTGTCCGCCACCGGCGCCGCCCTCGCCGGCGCGACCCTGCTGCGTCCTGCCACCGCCTCCGCCGCCCCCGGCGACGGCTACGTCATGGCCTACTTCACCGAGTCGCCCAGCATGACCGCCGCCAACTACGGACTGCACCTCGCCGTCAGCACCGACGGCCTGAACTGGACCCCGCTCAACCAGAACCGCCCCGTCGCCACCCCGACGCTGGGCAGCCGGGGCCTGCGCGACCCGTTCGTCCTGCGTAAGCAGAACGGCGGATTCGTGGTGCTCGCCACCGACCTCAACGGCACCGACTGGAACTACCAGAGCCAGTACCTGCACGTCTGGGACTCCGCAGACCTGCGCACCTTCACCGGCTACCGGCTGCTCAAGGTGCACTCCCTGGCCACCCACGCCTGGGCGCCCGAGGCGTACTGGGACCCCGGACGCGGGCAGTACGCGGTCGTCTACTCCGCCGTCACCGGCGGTCGCAACGTGCTGATGGTCAACTACACCGGCGACTTCGTCACCGCGTCCGCCCCACAGACGTTCTTCGACCCCGGCTACGACGCCATCGACGGCAGCTTCGTCAGCGTCAACGGGGTCAACTACATGTACTTCAAGAACAACACCAACAGCACCCTGCTCGGCACCCGCTCCACCACCCTCAACCCGGGCAGCTTCAGCGTCCACACCGCCGCCATCGGCCCCGGCCGGGGAGTCGAGGCCCCGCAGATCGTCAAGTCCCACACCGCGAACACCTGGTACCTGTGGGGCGACACGTGGAGCCCCAACGGACGGTTCTTCTGCTGGCAGACCAGCAACGTGGCGGGCGGCGCGTGGAGCCTGCTCAACGACCGGGCGTACACGCAGCCGTTGAACTCCAAGCACCCCGGGATCGCCCCGGTCACCGCGGCCGAACTCACCGCGCTCACCACCGCCTGGGGGCTGCCCACCTGGAACCGGATCAAGTCGTACAACTTCCCCGACCGCTACGTGCGGCACGGCAACAACGTCGGACGCATCGACACGTACCCGTTCGAGCCGTACCAGGACCAACTGTGGACCCTGGTGCCCGGCCTGGCCGACCCGGCCGGGGTGTCGTTCCGCTCGGTGAACTACCCCGACCGGTACCTGCGCCACTACGACTACACGATCCGGCTGGCCGCCAACGACGGCACCAGCGCGTTCCGGGGCGACGCCACGTTCTACCGCACGGCCGGCCTCGCGGACTCCTCGTGGACGTCGTTCCGCTCGTACAACTTCCCCGACCGCTACCTGCGCCACTACGACTACCTGCTGCGCATCGACCCGCTCAGCGGCAGCTCACCGGCCACCGACCGGCAGGACGCCACCTTCCGGATCGGCTACTGACCCG
Source organism: Micromonospora sp. (assembly GCF_048594385.1). Taxonomy (NCBI): domain Bacteria; kingdom Bacillati; phylum Actinomycetota; class Actinomycetes; order Micromonosporales; family Micromonosporaceae; genus Micromonospora; species Micromonospora sp. The sequence goes on from NZ_JBMDWU010000208.1 coordinate 6,008, forward strand.
TCCGGAGCAGCGCCACGGCACGCCGGCGGACGCCAAACCCGCCCGCCGGTGCCGGTGCGGCCGGTCCTATCCTGACGCGATGTCGTACGCCGAACTCCGTGTCGATGCCTGGAACGACCGGTCCGAGGAGGCCGCCGGCCGAATCGCCCGGGAGATCGCGGCGCGGCACGACCTTACCGTGGTGGGCCTGCGGGACACCGGCTACGCGGGACGCCGGCACCGCACCGCGTTGTTCGACCGGGGTGGGCTGCGGTTCGCGCTGGTGCCCGGCGGCCGGCCGACGCTCGGCTACGACGGGACGCGGTTCCGCCCCGGCGCCGCCCAGGCAGCCAGCTATGCCGACAGCGCCGAGGAGTACGGCCTGCCGCCGCTGACCGAGTACGTCGACGCGATGACCTCGCCCCTACGCGACGTCGACCTGCCGGCGATGCTGGTCGCGGTGGAGGCGTTCGAACCCGGCGAGATGCCGGTGCCGCCGGACGATCCGCGGGTCGGTGAACTCGTCGCGTCCCTCGACCACCGGGGCGACGGGGTGAGCACCGTGAGCTCCGCCGACGGGCTGACCGTCGAGCTGGACGCGGCCGGCCGGGTGACCCGGGCCGTGCTGGTCGAGGAGTTCGACCACGACGAGGCGATGGCCGCCCTGGCCGACCTGGGCCTGCGGACCACCAGCCCGGACGAGTGGGAGTGGGCCTGCGGCGCGGGCGCGACCACCCTGTTCCGCTGGGGCGACGACAGCCCCGACGACGGCTACCCGGTGGAGCATCCGACCGGGGCGCACCGGACGCCGAACCTGTGGGGGCTGGCGATCGGTCAGGACTCCTACCGGTACGAGGTGACGACCGAGCCGACGGTGGTGTGCGGCGGTGACGGCGGGGTCGTCACCTGCGGCGGCAGCGGCTTCTTCCTCGGCTGGCTGACCCTCGCGACCGCCTACCGGGACGGGGACTTCGGCCGGTGGCTCGCCTCCGACGACGGGTACGCCGACGAGACCCTGACCCGACCGGTGATCAGCCTGGGCTGAGCGACGGCCCACCGGCCGCCATCCGGCTACTCGCTCACCGCCGGCCGTACCGGGCCCGGGGCGTGTTCCACCCGGCCCGCGCCCCGGGCCCGACGGTCGACGACCAGGAGGAGCACGGCGACGGCGATCGCGACCGCCGCCAGCACCAGCGCCACCGTGTGCAGCGCGTCGGTGAAGTGCCGCCCGCGCAGGCCGACGGGGCTTGCGGCGGCGATGAACGCCCCGGCCGCCGCGATGCTCACGTTCTCGGTGGAGAGCCGGATGGTGTTGAACAGCCCGGCCGCCGCCCCCCGTCGGCTCTCGTCCGCCTCGGAGACGGCCAGCCGGTCGATGTGACCGGAGGGCAGCCCGGCCCCCGCCCCGATGGCGAGCAGGGGCAGCGCCATGGCGGGCAACGTGCTGCCCGGCGACAGGGTCACCAGCCCCAGCGCGCCGAGCCCGCAGAGCACCACCGACGTGACCAGGACCGGGGTCATCCCGATGTTCCTGATCAGGATGCCGCCCACCGGCGGCAACGCGATCGTCGGGGCGGTGAGCACCAGCATCCAGGCGCCCGCCTCGGTGGGGGACAGGCCCACCACGTTGATCAGGTACGACGGCAGGTAGACCAGGATCGGCACCAGCACCACCATCAGGGTGCCCGCGGTGATCGCGATCGCCGTGTACCGGGGATTGCGCAGCAGCGTCAGGTCGGTCACCGGGTGCGCCACCCGACGCTCCACACCGACGAACAACAGCAGCAGCACGGCGGACAGGGTCGCCCCGCCCCACAGCAGCGGATGCGTCGCCCCGAGCCGGGGCGCCTCCACCAGGGTCGCGATGCCGATCAGCGAGGCCCCGGTGAACAGCAGCGCCCCGGCCCAGTCGAACGGCGGGTGGGCCGACGTCCGGCGTCCGGTGGCGGGCGGGCGGGCGGCCAGGACGAGGCCGATCACCAGCACGCCCACCGCGGCGGGTACCCCGAACACGGCCTGCCACCCCAGCGTCTCCAACGCCACGCCGCTGAGTTGCGGTCCGAACGCCAACCCCACGCCGAGCAGGGTGCCCAGCAGGCCGAAGGCGCGGGCCTGCGCCCGGCCGGTCAGCACGACCGACAGCAGCGCCACCCCGCCGGTCACGGTGGCCGCCGCGCCGACGCCCGTAACGGCGCGGGTCAGGTTCAGCACCAGCACCGTCGGCGCGAACGCCGACGCGGCGGAGGCGACCGCGAAGACCGCCACCCCCGACAGGAACACCCGGTAGGGGCTCCACCGGTCGGTGACCGCGCCGCCCAGCACGAGGAAAGCGGCGAACGTCGCGTTGTAGGCGTTGACCACCCACTGCGCGGCGACGGTGCTGGTCTGGAGGTCGTGCTGGATGCCGGGCAACGCGACCGACGCGCCGGTGATGGTCAGCGGGAGGACCGTGGTGGCCAGCAGCACGGCCACCGCGTGGACCTGCGCCCGGCGGGTCGGCCCGTCCCGGTGCTCCTGCGCCCCGACGGAATCCGGAGCGGAGAGGTGACTAGACATGAGGTTCCGTTAGAGGTGTGGGTCACGGCGTCCGGGTTCCGTGGTGAGGGCGATCAGGTCGGGATGGCGTCGCCCGGCGACGCGGTGGATCAGCCCATGATCAGGCGGAGTTCCTTGCGGTTGCCGATGCCGAGCTTCTTGTACACATGGGTCAGGTGCTGCTCCACCGTGCTGATCGTGATGCTGAGATCCCGGGCGATCATCTTGTTCTGCTTGCCCCGGCCGGCCAGGGTGGCGACCTTCAACTCGCTGTCGGTGAGCGTCGACAGGAACGCCACCGGACGCCGCTCCAGCACCGTGACGGTAGCGTAGTCCCCGCAGCCGAAGTCGAGCGGTTCGGTCTGCAACCGGCGCAGGATCAGGAAGAAGTCGGGGCTCGACGAGAACCGCTCCAGTGTCGTGAGGATCGCCTCGCGGGCACCGCCGAAGACCACTGCGACGCTGTCCGTGGTCTCCAGGGCCCGGGCCCGTATCTCGTCGCTGCGGGCCTGCAACGCCGCATCCACCAGGTGTACGGCGACGTCCTGCTCGCCGAGCATCTGGTAGCCGGCCGCCGCCGCCAGCCGCCACGGGAAGAGATGCTCCAGCGCCATGCCCCACTCGGCCATGTTCCGTCCGCAGCTCATGAACCGGGTCACCGCGCCGCGTGGGTCACCGGTGCCCAGACAGAAGTGCCCGAAGCCGTGCCGGTACCACAGGCTGTAGCTGGACTCGTCCATCAACGCCGACGGGGTGGTACGCAGGTGGTTCACCGCCGCGCCGATCCGGCCCAGGGCCAGGTTGCCCAGGACCACGGTGGCCAGCGGCTCACCGATCCGGTGCGCCCAGCGCCTCGGCTGCATCATCCGCAGCGCCCGCTCACCCCACTCGACGCCGCCCTGCACGTCACCGTCGAGCAGCGCGCAGACGGCGTGCAGGCTGGTGAGCCGGGCCCGCCAACCGATCGGGTTCTGCCCGCCGAGACGCTGCCGGGCCGCCGCCGCGCAGGCGGCGGCGTTCGGATCCCCGGACAGCAGCAGGATGCGGATCGCGCAACTCACCAGCCACTCGACGCCGGTGGGAATCTGGCCGCCCTGGTTCTCCAGGTAGTCACGGGCCATGGTGACGTGGTCCAGGCCGGGCCAGGTGGCGGTCATCGCGTTGACCAACCCGAGGGTCATCAACTGCTCGCGGCTCATGTCCTCAAGGGACGTGCCGCGCCGGGACTCGCCGCAGGGGTAGAGGTCGGTGAGCCGGTCGAGGGCACCGGGGAAATCGCAGGAGGCCAGCACCAGCGACTTCCACCGGTCGGATTCACGTGCCTCGGGGTGGCCGGCGAGCGGTTCGAGGCTCGCCTCGATTCTCCGGAACACCCGGTCGTAACCAACGACCTGCCTGATCCGCCGTCGCGCGGAATCGACATCGGGCCGCAACCACGTCGCCGGGAACTCTTCCGGGTAATCGCCGAATAAGGGTTCGGTTATCATTGGTCCCCCTGCCGTGCAAGTCGTTCCGAATTGCGTGACCGGCCCCTATGAAAGCACTCCTGTCTGTTCGACCGCTGATCTTTACCGGCACTGATCTTCACCGGAACGTGCGGGCGGTACGGCCGTCAGCGGGAGATCCGTTCCTCTCCCGCGATGACGACCTCGGTGAACGGGTGCGGGGCGACCGGGTGCCCGGCGTTGACGATCCACGCCTCGCCGGTACGTCCCGTCGCGTGCGCCTGCTCGGCGGCGGCGGCCACCTCTTGCGGTGTCACCAACCCGACACCCGCGCGCACCAGCGCGTCGCGCCGGTCGGCGAGCATCGGGGTGTCCACCGCGCCCGGGCAGATCGCATTGATCCGGATGTTCACCTGCCCGAGCGGGCCCGCGAGGGACCGGGCCAGCCCGACCACCGCGTGCTTGCTCGCCGAGTACAGCGCGTCCGGCGACGGACGCAGCCCGGTGGTGCTGGCCGTGACCAGCACCGCGCCACCGCCGTGCGCCCGCATCGGCGTGTACGCGGCCTGCACGCCGAACACGACGGAGTCGACGTTGGTCCGCATCATCGACTGGTACGCCTGCGGGTCGAACCCGTCGCCGACCGCCGTGCCGGCGAGCACACCCACGTTGAGGTGCAACAGGTCCAGTGCCCCGTACCGGGCCAGGGTCGTCTCGACGTACTCCTGGCAGCCGGCCAGGGTGGTGGCGTCGGTGTGCACGAACAGCCCGTCGCACCCGCCGGCCACCGCGCGCCCCCGCCCGGCGTCACGGTCCACGATCACCACCCGCCAACCCCGGGACCGGAAGCGGTGGGCCACTGCGGAGCCGATCCCACCGGCTCCCGCAGTGACCACCAGGACCTGTCCGGTCACGGAGCCGCCACGCCCAGGACGTGGCTGAACACGTTGAGCGGGTCGTAGGCCGCCTTGGCCAGTTGCAGGCGTGGGTAGTTGTCGCCGTAGAACAGCGTCGACCACGACACGCCGGAGGTGTTCTGGGTGCTGTCGAGGAAGTCGATGTCGGGCCAGTTGATGTAGGACCCCTCGTTGCGGGCGTCCGGCGCCGGCACCCCGCCGGTCTCGGCGTACACGTCCCGGTAGAGCCCGCGCAGCCAGTCGATGTTCACCGCGTCGGCGCTCGGGTCGTCCCAGTAGCTGGTGAACGACGCGGCCATCACCGACGAGCGGTGCGCCGTCGCCGTCGCGGTGGGAGCGGTGGCGTTGATCGCCCCGCCGTACGACAGCAGCGTCAGGCCGGACGCCGGGTTGGTGTAGCCGCTCGCCGTGAGCCGGTCGAACACCCGCCCCGCCTGGGCGTCGGTGTAGCGCTGCTTGAGCAGGCCACCCTTGCTCTTGGAACGCAGCGGGCCGGTGATGCCGAACGCGGCGGCCGTGGTCGGCAGGTTCAGCGTGCTGGTCAGCCACGGCCGGGTGCCGGTGTCGAGGATCGTCGGCGTCGCGGTGACGCCCGCGGTGATCGCGCTGACGTAGGAGCTGCGCAGGGTGTTGTTGCCGCTGACCGTGGGGTCGACCTGGGCGACGACCGACAGCCGGCCGTACTCGCTGCGGTTGGCGGTCAGCGCGGAGAACAGCTTGGTGCCGGTGGCCCCGGGGGCGCTGTTCAGCTCGTGCCAGGTGCCGTAGTTGGCCATGATCCGGACGAAGTCCGCCCGGGACACGTCGGCCCAGTTCCAGGTGAGGATGGTGTTGGCGACCGCGCCGGGAGGCGTCGGCAGCAGCGTGCTCGGGTTGGTGCCGGTGGCCGTGGCGCTGCGCAGCCAGAACCGGGTGACGATGCCGAAGTTGCCGCCCCCGCCGCCGGTGTGCGCCCACCACAGCTCGCGGTTCGGGTCCCCGGTGGCCCGGGTCGCCACGACGGACTTCGCCGTGCCGGTGGCGTCGACGATGACGACCTCGACGGCGTCGATGTAGTCGGCGACGATGCCGTGCTGCCGGGACAGCATGCCGAAGCCGCCGCCGGTGGCGTGCCCGCCGATGCCGACGCTCTGGCAGGAGCCACCGGGGACGGTGACGCCCCACCCCCAGTCCAGCCGCCGGTACAGGTCGCCGAGGGTGACCCCGCCCTGCACGCAGAAGGCGTTACGGGTGGTGTCGAAGGTGACCGAGCGCATCTCGACCAGGTCGATGACGACCTTCGCCGCCGGGTCGTCGACGAAGTTCTCCAGGCAGTGCCCGCCGCTGCGGACCACGACCTTCTTACCGGCCGTCACGGCCGCCTGCACCGCGGCGACGACCTGCTTGGTGGTGCTGACGATCCGCACCGCCTCCGGGCTGCCCACGAAGCGGCGGTTGAACCCGCGCTGGAGGGCGTCGGCGTAACGGCGGTCGGTGGGGCCGATCGTCACCGGCCCGGGAGTCTTCTGCCCACCGGCCAGGCTGTCGACCTGGGCGGGCGCGGCGACCACGTGGTCGCCGATCAGCGTGCTCGCACCTGCGCCGGCGATGACGGTGCCGACACCGGACATCAACCGCCTACGGCTCAACCGGGACAAGCTTCCCCCTGGAATTGAGTGAATGTGGGGTGGACACCGCGCCCGATGCGTCGAGGCCCGGCGAAGAAACGTCAATGGGGGCGCGCGGCGATGCGCTCGCCACCTGTCGAACGGACCGTAACCTTACTATGGGAATTTCGCCGCAGCCAACGGTCGAAGCGCTCGCCAGAACCCCTAGATCTCCCCTAGGGGAATTGTGTCCTGGATCACCTGAGTCGACGGTAATGGATGCACTCAGCTATCCGGCCGGCACCCCGAATCAATACAGAAATGCCTGATCAGCGCAGTTCTGCCCGGCCCTGTCGGGCATGTTCGCGGTCGTATGCCTCCTGCGCGTCGAGCATCGCGCCGAGGTGGTCCTGCGCCCACTGCACGGCCAGCTCGATGGCGGGCAGCAGGGTCCGGCCCAGCTCGGTCAGGCCATAGTGGACGCTGCGCGGCGGGCCGGGCTGTTCCACCCGGGCGACGAAGCCGTCCCGCTCCAGGCCGCGGAGCGCCGCAGTCAGCACCTTCGCCGTGACCGGGCCGATCTGCGCCCGGATGTCGGAGTACCGCATCGGTTCCTCGGCCAACAGGGAGATCACCATGGCCGTCCACTTGTCGCCGATGTGGATCGGCGCGATGCCGGAGGGGCAGACCGGATCGAAGCGCGAGGTGGAGTCCGTCACCGAACCAGCCTAACGAGGTTTCCCGAAGGAAACCCCGGTGCTCGTTACCGTGGCACGCCGGCACCGTTCGCAGCCGTA
>NZ_JBMDWU010000209.1:0-10081 GCF_048594385.1 Micromonospora sp.
GCCCCCGGCCGGTGGCCGGGGGCGCCGCTCGTACGGCGCTCGGGTCAGGGCGCGGTGACGGTGCCGGCGAGCTGCTGTGACCAGGCGGTCACGGTGGGCGCGGCGGCTAGGTCACCGAAGCGCACGCTCATCCCGGCGCGACGCCAGCCGTTGACCAGCCGCATCAGTTGCAGGGAGGTGAGTCCGAGCTGGACCAGGTTGGCGTCGTCGCCGATGGCTGCGGCGTCCAGGCCGATCACGACGGCGATCGCCTGTCGGATCTCCTCACGTGTGGTGCCCGCGGTGTCCTGCTGCACGATGGGTCCTTTCCGTCGACTCAGCGGTACTCTTCGATGATCTTGATTACGGCGCAGCCGACCTCGATGCCGACGCCGACGGCGAGCAGCAGGACGTGGTCACCCGGGCCGACGGCTCCGGTGGTCACCAGGTGGTCCAGCGCCAGGATCTGGTCGCTGGCGCCGCAGTGTCCGACCGTACGGCTGAAGTCCCACACGGTCTGCGCGTCGGTGATCCCGAGGGGGTCGAAGATGCCGTTCTGGAGCTGGTCGAGGGCGACCCCGCTGTGTGCGACCCGGGCGATGCCGGCCATCGTCACACCGGCCTCGTCGAGCACCCGGTCGACCGTCTCGGTGACCAGGTCGCCGAGGTGGAACACCGGCGGGGTGACGCCGTTGGCCCACTGCTCGGCCCAGTAGCGGGAGCGCGATTCGAGGTCGACCTGCCGCCCGGTGGTGATACTGGGCGGGAAGAGCGGTTCGCCGCCGCGGTGCAGGACCTCGGCCGCCGGGTTGGACGCCGAGCCGACCGCGAGGAGTTCGGCGAAGCCGCCCCGGGTGGACAGCAGGGCGGCGCTCGCGCCGTCGGCCAGCACGTAGTGCGAGCTGATCCGCCAGCGGTCGACGACCGGGGTGGAGAAGTTGTCGGCGGCGGTGAGCAGGACGGCGGTCGACCCGGGGTCGGCCATCAGCTGCGCGGCCGCCAGCCGCAGCGCCGACAGCATCCCGTTGCAGCCGTGGTGGATCTCCAGCGCCGGCACCGCCCGGACGCCGAGTGTCTCGTGCAGGATGTAGTGCGGGGCGGACCAGGTGTCGGGCCCCTGGTAGTGGACCGGGCAGTGCATCAGCGCCGCGACGTCCTCGGGGCGGTGGGCCGAGCGCTTCATCGCCTCCGCGGCGGCCTGGAACGCCATGTCGGGGGCGGGCGTGTCCGCTGACACCGCGATCGAGTGCAGGTCGCTGTGGATGCGGTTCCCCTCGTCGTACCAACCGCGTTTCACGGCTTCTTCGGTGGTGATCCGGTCCGGCAGATACGTGCCGACACCAGCGACAAAGACGTTCCGGACTTTCATTGCCACCCGCTTTCGGGAAATGGTGCGGCCAACATCCCCAACGGTCCTCGACCTGCCTAACGGCGACCTAAAGAGGATCTTGGTACGGGCCCGCACCGCCGCAGCCGCAGCCGCACCGCCGGGCAGCGGATCGACGGGCGACGCCGCCACCCCTCCCCCGGCCCGCCCGTCGTCCCGGGGCCCGCATTTGTGGCTGACATGCAGGCGTCGGTGCTTGCGGGGAGGCTTTTCGTGAGGGAGAGTCACCGAACGGGCGAGTCGCATCGCCGACAGAAGACACCCGGCCGAAACACTTCCGTGCACATCGTTAGCGGTACCCCTGCACCGCTGGACGGTTCCGGGCCCCGAAGCCCTTCGGCAAAATTCTCGGAACGGTCTTAACGACCATATCGACAACACGGGATAAAGCAGGTTGACACCCTCGCTGAAACATGATTAATTGCGATTCGTCACATCTCTTGGGGAGGGATACGTTGGCATCCGGTGATGATCGGGAGGCGTTGATCACCGCCGATCAACCAATTGTCTTCAAACTCCTCGGTCCCCTGGAAGTGTGGGTGGACAGCACCCGCGTCCCGCTCGGCGGCACCCGGCAGGAACTGGTGCTCGCGGCCCTGCTGCTGGCCACCGGATGCGTCGTCACCCTGCAACAGCTCGTTCAGGTCGTCTGGGAGACGCACCCGCCGTCGACGGCGGCGCACCAGATCCGGAAGATCGTGGCGGACCTGCGTCGGCGGCTGCCCGCCGGGCTGATCGTCACCGACGGGCCCGGCTACCGGATGGTCATCCACGACACGGCGGTCGACCTGCAGATCTTCGAGAGACAACTCGTCCGGGCCCGGGCCGCCGAGGACGACGGCCGCCCGACCGAGGCCATCGACGCCCTGACCACCGGTCTGTCCCTGTGGCGCGGCGACGCGCTGAGCGGCATGAACGGCCTCACCGTACGCACCGCGGCGGCCCGCGCCGACGAACGTCGTCTGATGACCGTCGAACGTCTGATCACCCTGCAACTGGAGATCGGCGAGGAGGGCGACCTGGTCGGCCAGCTCCGGGCGCTGGCGGCCGAGCACCCGATGCGGGAACGGTTGCTGGTCCTGCTGATGACCGCGCTCTACCAGAGCGGGCGGCAGGCCGAGGCCCTCCAGGTCTACGCCGACGCCCGGCAGTCGCTGGCCGACCAGTTGGGCATCGATCCCGGGCCGGAGCTGAGCCGGCGGCACGAGCAGATCCTGCGCAACGACCCGGCCCTCGACCCGCGTGCCGCCACCCGTGCGTCGGTGCCCACCGTCCGGGTCGTGACCTCGTCGAGCCGCCCGATGACGATCCCCCGGGACCTGGTCGACTTCACCGGGCACGACGAGACCCTGGAGACGCTCGTCGGCTTCGCCCGGCCGGACGCCACGGCGCTGACCCTCGTGTCGATCAACGGGATGGGCGGCGTCGGCAAGACCACCCTGGCGATCCACGCCGCGCACCGGCTGGGCAGGGAGTTCCCCGACGGGCAGCTCTTCCTGGACCTGCACGGCTTCACCTACGGCCGGGACCCGGTCGACCCGGTCGAGGCGCTGGGCGTCCTGCTGCGTGCGGTGGGCACCCCGGGCGAGCAGCTCCCCACCGACCAGGTCGGCAGGTCGGCGCTCTGGCGGGCCACGACCGCCGACCGGTCGCTGCTGATCCTGCTGGACAACGCCAGCAGCGCCCAGCAGGTCATCCCGTTGCTGCCCAGTTCGGCCACCAGCCTGGTGCTGATCACCACCCGGTCGCGGCTCAACGGATTGGACGGGACCCACTCGGTCACCCTCGATCCGCCGCTCGACGACGAGGCCAGCGCGATCGTCCACCGCCTGCTCGGCGACCGGCACCCGGCGACCGAGGCCGAGGTGCAGGCCCTGGTCGAGGCGTGCGGCCGGCTGCCGCTGGCCCTGCGGATCGCCGTGGCCCGGCTGCACAACCGCCCGAAGTGGACGCTCAGCTACCTGATCGGCCGGCTGCGCCGCGAGGGGCGGCTCATGCGGGAACTGGTCCTCGACGACCGCAGCGTCGCGGCCAGCATCGGCCTGTCCTACCACGGGGTCGGCCCCGACCACCAGCAGATGTTCCGCCTGATCGGGCTGTTCCCCGGGGAGAGCTGCGACGCGTACACGGCGGCGGCCCTCGCGGGCGTCTCGCAGGAGCGGGCCGAGCAGATCCTGGAGGACCTGCTCGACTCGCAGCTGCTCATCCAGCGGCAGGTCGACCGGTACGAGATGCACGACCTGGTCCGCAACTTCGTCCGTACCGTCCTCGCCCAGGACGAGGACGAGAACACCACCGCCATCCACCGGCTGCTCGACTACTACGTGGTCACCGCGGAGACGGCGGCGAACCGGGTCCAACCCGGCCGGTTCGTGACCGAGGCCCGGGTGCGGTACCCACCGCAGGACGTGGCGCCGCTGGCCGACCAGGCGGAGTCGCTGGAGTGGTTCGAGGCCGAGCGGCGCAACCTGCTGGCCGCGATCGACCTGGCGGCCGACCGGGGACACGACTTCCACCTGTGCCACCTGCCCCGCACGATGGCCTTCTACCTCTACGTCCGGGGCGAGATGCACGAGCACGTCGCCACCTTCCGCAAGGCCGCCGCCGCAGCCCGCCGGATCGACGAGCCGGTCCACGAGGGACTCAACCTGATCAACGTGGCGATCGCGCACTGGTATCTCGGGGAGTTCACCGAGGCCCTGGAGTGCTACGCCGACGCGCTGGCCATCGCCCAGGACACCAACGACACCGTCGGCGAGGGCACCTGCCTGGGGCGGATCGGCATCGTCTGCGCCAGCATGGGTCGCTTCGAGGAGGCGCTGAGCTACCAGCAGCGGGCGCTGGCCATCCACCGCACGATGGGCAGCCAGGCCGAGCAGGGCAACGCGCTGAGCAACATCAGCCAGTTGCAGAACGTCCTCGGGATGCACGCCGAGGCGGTGGCGAGCGCCCGGGAGGCGGTGCGCCTGCTCGACGGCCGCGACCAGCCGGCCGATCTCGCCTCGGCGCTGACCCGGCTCGCCTCGGCGCAGAGCAACCTGGGTGAGGGGTCGGCCGCACTGGCCACACTGACCCTGGCGACCGTCCCGGTGCAGACCACGAACAGCCGCCGGGCCCGCGCCATGCTCGAAACGCGGTACGCCGAGGTCCTGATGCGGCTGGGCCGGCTCGCGGAGGCGGAACGGCACGGCCTGGCCGCGCTGAGCCTGCTGGGCGGCCTGGAGAACCCGGCGCTGCGCGCCGAGGTGGAGAACGTCCTCGGTCGGGTCCACACGGAACGGGGCGACTTCACCGGCGCCCTGGCCCGACACCGCAGGGCCCACGAGAACGCCGACCGGATCGGGCTGCGCCTCGAACAGGCGCGCGCGCTCGACGGGATGGGGCGCGCCCACGCCGGCCTGGGTGACTTCGACCGGGCGGTGACGGACTGGCGGGCCGCGCTGAGCCTCTACCAGGTCATGGGCACCACCGGCGACGATCTGGAGCAGCGCCTCGGGTGTCTGGAGCAGTCCCGGTCGGCCGTGTCGCACTGACCGGCGGATGCGGTGCCGGGCGGTCGCCGTACCCGGGGAGCGTCCGCACCCCGCAACAGCGCCGCCCGATTACATCGATCAAGGTAATTACCATAGGGGAGCGTCGTGGTGATTTGCCACGACTCGTTGACGTAATTCGGTCGGCGAGCGCCTCAGCGCGGGCCGCCATTGTCGAGCAGCGGCCCGTCGGCGACCGCGACAACGGCATGACCCTCCGGACCGGCCACCACACGACCGGGGTCGGCGGCGGATCCGGTGGCGGCGAAGGCCCCGACGGCCAGGCACAATGCGACAGCGGCCCGACCCATAACGCGGATCTTGAACATGACATTCCCCCGGTGCTCGTCGGTCGTTTTGACAATGCCACTGTCACAACCGTCGCTACCGGAACGATCCCACATCGGTCCCGGCGAATACCATTGTGATCCCGGATCGCGAGGACGACAACACTGCCGCACTTATGGGCGCATGACGCAAAACGCATTCAAACCCATCGGTTGTGGCGACTCCGGCCGATGGGGTAGACATGGAGTGCCCGCCACGGCCGGCGCCGCCCTCTCCCCGCGGCCGATGCCGACCGGTGACGGCCGTCCCGTCGCCTCCCGCGCGTCGACCGCACCGGCATTCCCACCGCGAAGTGCGGCAACCCGGCAGGCGGGAACGGATCGGGACCGATTCGGTATCGGCCTGCGCCACAGTGGTGTGGTGACTTCGGTTGACCCGACGGCGGACTGACTCGCCACCACAGCGCCGGCACTCCACCCGATGCCACGTACCGCCGACACCGAGCCGGCGGGCGACTCGACGGGGGGAACATCCGTGAAGTACGAGATCCTTGGCGAGATCCGGGTCCATGGCGTCAGCGGTGTCGTCACACCCCGTACCCGCAAGACCGAGACCCTGCTGGCGGTACTGCTGGCGAAGACCAACCAGATGGTCACCTCCGACCAGTTGCTGAACGAGATCTGGGGCGAGGACCCGCCCAGCCGGGCCAACGACGCGCTCTACGTCTACATCTCGCAGCTCCGCAAGGTGCTGCGCGGCAGCGGCCACCACGCCGCCATCGTCACCCGGCCCCGGGGGTACACCATCCTGACCGACGCGGGCGACCTCGACGCCGACGAGTTCCGTCGGCTCGCCCACCTCGGCCAGCAGCTCCGTCGCGCCGGCCAGTTCTTCCCGGCGGCCCAGACGCTGCGCCGGGCACTCCTGCTCTGGGGTGGGCCCGCCTTCAGCGGGCTGATCGACAGCCCGGTCGTGTACGCGTACGCCACCCTGCTCAACGAGCTGCGCATCGAGTGCATGGAACAGCTCATGGAGATCGAGCTGACCCTCGGCGGTCACCGCGAGATCGTCGGCCAACTCTCCGCGCTCATCACCGAACAGCCCCTGCGCGAGAAGCTCTACCAGTACCTGATGCTCGCCCTGCACCGTTCCGACCGCCGGGCCGAGGCGCTGGCCGTCTTCCACACCGCCCGCCAGCGGCTCGACATGGAGATCGGCATCGAACCGTGCCAGGCCCTGCGCGACCTGCACCAGCACATCCTCCAGGACCGCGACCTCGGGTCGTCGATGCTGGTCAGCCCGCTCGCGGCGGCGTCGTGACCACGACCGCGGCGAACGTGCCGTACCGCACCGACGAGCCCGACCTCTGGCTGCGCCGGTTCGGCACCCGCAGCAGCGGCGGCCCCACCCTGATCTGCCTGCCGCACGCCGGCGGCGCGGCGACCTTCTTCCGGCCGCTCGTCGGGCTGCTCGCCGCCGAGGTGGACGTGACGTGCGTGCAGTACCCCGGCCGCCAGGACCGCCGCGGCGAGCCACCTGTCGACACCATCGACGCCCTGGCCGACCTGCTGACCGAGGTGATCCTGCCGACCGTGCGCGGGCCGGTGGCGTTCTTCGGGCACAGCATGGGCGCGATCCTCGGCTTCGAGGTGGCCCTGCGCCTGGAACAGCTCGGGGTCGCCCCGCTGCGGCTGTTCGCCTCGGGTCGCCGGGCGCCCGGGGTGTCCCGGCACGAGACGGTCCACCTGCGCGACGACCGTGGGCTGCTGGCCGACGTCGCGGAACTCAGCGGAACCGAGGACGACGTCTTCGCCGACGAGGAACTGACCGCGATGGTGCTGCCGGCCATCCGGGCCGACTACCGGGCGATCGAGACGTACGCGCCCCGGCCCGGGGTGCCCCGGCTGCGCTGCCCGGTGACGGCGCTGCACGGCACTTCCGATCCCCGGGTGGACCTCGCCGACGCGCGCGCGTGGGCGGGCCACACCGACGGCGGGTTCCGGCTGCAACCGTTCCCCGGTGACCATTTCTTCCTGCTGCGGCAGTGGACCCTGGTGGCCCGGGCGATCCGAACGGATCTGCGGCTGGGCTGACCCGCCCTCGACACGGACCGGCCCCGGTGCGAACAGGCAGCGGGGCCGGTCGGATCGCGTCCCCTCCTAATTGTCCCGGGCGATAAAGATCGACGCTGATCGACGCATGACGGGCTTTAGAACGGTTTCAGCGACCCGCCATAGCGTTCGCCGGACGGACAATGGAGCGAGGGGACCGACACACGATGAACGAATCGACCACCTGGCGAGCATTGACGACAGGCAGCACCGACGAGGTCGTCCTGGCCATCGACTTCGACGCCACCGGTCGCCCGGAGGCGCGGTTCGCCGACCTGGCACCGCACCTGGGACCGGATTCCAGCGTGTGGGAGACCGTGCCACTCGGGATGGACGCGCTGGCCGGACCCAGCGGCGAGGGATACGTCAAGCGCTGGGCCGACGAGGTCCGCGCCAGCGGCCGTACGGTGACGGCGGTCATGGGGTTCTGCGCCGGTGGCGCACTGGCCCCGGCCCTGGCCGCGCAGGTCGGCCAGTGGCAGCCGGAACCCCCGCTGATCCTCTTCGACCCCGAGACCGTCACGCCGCTGACCATGTACTGGCAGTTCGCGAAGATCATCGAGGTGGCCACCTCGTCGCTGACGCCGGCCGAGCTGGACGAGGCTCGCGAGGCGGGCCGGCAGGCCCAGCGCGACCTGGGTGACCTGGAGCCGCTGGCGGACCGGCTCAGCGAGATCTTCGGACAGGTCGGCGCGGTGGCCTTCCCCCGGCTCGGCCTGGACGCCACCAGCGCCGCCGAGGTGGTCACCCTGTTCCGCTCCTTCATCAGCTACCTGTGCGCCGCCGGCCAGTTCGACCCGCTGCCGGCGTGGTCCCGGGCCACGGTGCTCACCTCGGCGAGCCCCACCAGCGGTCTCAACGGCTACCGGACGATCAACCCGCAGGCCCCGACGAACCTCGCCGGCGACGAGATCACCTTCTCGGTCGGGCACGCCGGCATGCTCGCCGACGCCACGGTCGCCGCGACCACCCGGGAGCTGCTGGCCCGGACCCGGGTCCTCGGGGGAGCGCGGTCGTGACCGGGCCGGCCGCCGCCACCCGCAAGGAGGAGGCACTGTGGATGCTCGACCAGCTCGTCCCGGGTTCCGGCGTCAACAACCTGGCGGTGGCCCTCGACGTCGAGGGTGAACTCGGCGACTGGGAGCTGGAGGAGACCCTCGCCCGGCTGCTGGCCCGGCACGCCACCCTGCGGACGGTCTTCCGCGACACCCCGGCGGGGCTGCTACGGCACGTCCTCGGGCCGACCGAGATCACCGTCGCGCTCGACCAGCACGAGGTCGCACGGGCCGACCTGGAGGAGCTGCTCACCGCCTACGTGGGCAGGCCGTTCGCGATGGACGGCAGCCCGCTGCTGCGCGCCGGACGGTTCCGTACCCCCGACGGGGACGTGCTCTGCCTCGCCGTGCACCACCTCAACTTCGACGCCCTGTCCTCGGTGGTGCTGACCGAGGAACTGGTGGCCCTCTACACCGCGGTCTCGGAGGACACCGAGCCGCCCGCCGAACTGGCGCAGCCGGCACCGGTCTGCGTGGAGACGGCACCGAGCCAACGCAGCCTCACCTACTGGCGCGACCAGCTGCACGGGTTCGACCCGTCCGGGCTCGCCCTGTGGTGCGAGGGGCCGGACGTGGCCCAGCCGACCCTCACCGGCGACCGGGTCACCGCCCGCCTCTCGGCCGCCGCGTACGACGCGGTACGTGCCCTCGCCCGCCAACTGCGGGCACCGGAGGCGGTCATCCTGTACGCGGCGTACAGCCTGCTGCTGTCCCGGCACGGTGCGGGCCGGGACGTCGTCGTGGGCGCGCCCGCCTCGCTGCGGACCGCCGAGAGCAGCCGGGCCGTCGGCTACCACATCAACACGTTGCCGCTGCGGCTGCGCATCCCGCCGGGCGTCACCTTCGCCGACCTGGTCGGGGAGGCCCGGGGGGTGTTCCTCGCCTCGATCATCCACCGCGAGGTGCCCGTCGAGGCGCTGATGGCACAGTTCCGCCCGGCCGCCGGCTCCTGGCGCAACCCGGTCTTCAAGCACCTGTTCAACTACGTCCCGGACGAGGGGCAGGCCAGCTACGACCTCGGTGGGCTGCGGGCCGAGCGACGCATCGTGGAGAACGGTTTCAGCAAGTTCGACCTGGAGTTCTTCGTCGTCTCGACGGCCGGCGCGCTGGACGTGCGGGCGGTCTTCTACACCGAGGTCCTTGGGCGGGCGGACGTGACCGCGATGCTGGCCCGGTTCGACGCACTGCTGGTGACGCTCGGTCAGCGCAGCGGGGAGCCGGTCGACGCGCTGCCGCTGCACGCCCCGGCGGACCTCGCCACCATCGACACGGCGAACGCGACCACCCGTCCGGCGCGAAGCCCCTCGGTGCTGGCGGCCATCGCCGACCGGGTCGCGGCGGCCCCGACGGCGGTCGCGGTCCGCGACGGCGACCGCGCGGTGTCGTACGCCCAGATCTGGGCGGCGGCGGACCGCACCCGCGCGGCCCTGCGCGCGGCCGGTGTGGGTCCGGGCGGGGTGGTCGCCCTGCTGGGCCGGCGGGGTCCGGAACTACTCGGCGCGGTCCTGGGCACCTGGCTGGCCGGGGCCGCCTACCTGCCGGTCGACCCGGCCCACCCGTACCAGCGGATCGTCTACCAGCTCGACGACTCGGGCGCGGGGGTGGTGATCGCCGATCCGGGCACGCCGGTGCCGGAGGCGCCCGGCCGGGTGGTGCTGCACCCGGTGGAGGTCGCCGACGTCGACCCGGCACCGGTCGGCCCGCCCGCCGACGGGCTCGCCGCCGGCGACG
>NZ_JBMDWU010000021.1:0-2593 GCF_048594385.1 Micromonospora sp.
GCCGGGGATCGCACCACCGGGGATCGCACCGCCGGGCGTCGGTCCACCGGGGATCGCACCGCCGGTGCCGGTGCCGCCGGCACCCGCCCCGGGCACGGCGGTCACCGCCTCGGCGTACGAAGGTGGTTGGTGGTACGCCGGCAGGCGGACCGGGTCGTACGCGGGCAACTGCTCGTCCGTCACCGGGTCCGCAAGCGCCGACGGGTCCGCCTTACGGTCCCGGTCACCGCTCGTGGCCTTGTTCAGCTGCTGGCCGATGGCGGTGCCGGCGACGCTCGCCACCCCGGAGAGCGCACCCGCGACGACGGCCGCGCCGTCGGCGTCCCACTCGCCGGTCGTCATGCCGTTGTAGACGAACTCGGTCAGCCACTCGCTGATGCCCTCGTTGGCGACCTCCTGGGCCGCCTCACCCGGCCGGAAGCCGTGCGGGTCCGGGGTGTTCGACGAAGCCGTCAGCCCGACCCGCCGGCCGATGTTGGTGGACCGGACCAGCCGCTCCAGCCCCTGCATGAGCCCGCCGAGGCCGAGGCCGACCGCGCCGCCGAGCGAGCCGACCTCGGCGGCGGCACGGGTCAGCTCGTTGTTCCAGCCGTCCCGGGTGTGGTTGCGGATCTGGTAGAGCTGCACCAGCCGGTCCATCACCGTCTGGAGGCCGATCCCGACGGCCTGCGCCATGGCGACCTGGAACAGGACCCGGGTGGTGACGTTCTGGAAGATGACCCGCATGATCACCCGGCCGACCGCGAGTCGGGCCAGCGCGGCGCCCGGGTTGATCCAGGCGATCGCCAGCGCCGTCAGCAGTTCCACCATCAGGGCGAGCAGCGCCGCGATGATCATCAGCTTGGCGTACTGCACCTCGGTGGCGGTGCCCCGGTAGCTGTCCCCCATCCGGTTGGTGTACTTCGACACCAGACCGAGGTAGCCCGGGCTGTGCAGGACGTAGCGCTCCATCGTGTCGACGAACGAGTCCTCGGCCTGCCCGTTCACCCCGGCCCGGTACGCCCGTACCCCGTCGCCGAACGTCTCGCTCGACGTGGCCACCTGCTCGGCGGCCTGCCGCAGCGCCTCGGCGGTGGCGAAGAGGTTGGTCTCGTCGGCCTTCGGAAACTTCTCGCCGACCAGGAACCGCAGGAAGTTGGCCAGTTCGGCCGAAACCTCGATCGCCACCGGAGACCACCCCTCGTCGTCACGCCGTTGTCAGGTGTTGCGCCAGAGCACTGAAGGCCCGTGCGCCGGAGCACTGCCGCCCGGGGCGGGCAGCGCCGTCGGCCGTTAGGTGTGCCGCCCGCTGTTGACCCCGCCGGAGATGTCGGCGTTGGTCGACTCCATGTCCGCCAGGAGTCGGCCCAGTTCCCGCAGGTCCTCCTGGTAGCCCTGGGGCACCGCGCCGAGCAGCTTGATGAGGTCCGCGCCGACCGACGCCTTCGGCAGGTTCGCCACGATCTCGTCGATGTCCGCGTACGGTTCCCCGACGAGTCCGGGATGGTCGGTGTCGCTGCGCCGCAGCGCCCGCTGGACCCGGTCCAGTTCCTCGGTGAACGGGTCGAAGTTCGGGTTGGTCAGCCGGCCGGTGTCCGCACCGATCGGCCCCACGGCCGGGGGCATCAGTGGGCTCCGGCCGGGGGCGTCGGCGTCGGGTCGTCGTCCGGCCCGACCGTCCGGAACATCTCGTTGAGCAGCTGGTCCATCGGCAGCGGGCCGTGTTCCGGGTCGGCCCCGCCGGTCAGCAGGTCCATCATGGGCAGGCCGGCGGGGAGCAGCGACTCGAACGCGGCCACGGTACGGGCCATCGCCTCACCCCGGGCCGCCTCGATCGTGTCGACCAGCAGCTCCCCCAGCTCCGGACCGGCCATCGTCCGGTACGCCGAGGTCGGAAACTTGATCCCCGTGACCGCTCCCCGACTGTCGACGGTCACCGCCACCGCCCGGTTCTTCGCGGTGACCGTGCTGTAGACGGTGTGCAGGCCACCCTGGATCTCGTCGATCGCGGCCTTCTGCCGTTCGAGTTCGGCGAGCGCCTGCACGACCTGGTTGGACAAAGGACTCGACATCTGTCCTCACCACCGGTTGTCTCTGCGGTTCGTCTGCTGCGGGGCACCACGACGGTCGACCCGTCGTGCGGCGCCGACGGCGGTCAACCCCGGCCGCGCGCCTGGTCCCGGCCGTGCACCACCGGGCCGGCGGTGGGGGTCTGCTCCACCTGCACCGGTGTCGCCACCGGCCGCCGCCTCGGCGGGTCGGTCCGGCCGACCACGGCCGCCGTACACGTCGGGTCGGCTCCCCATGCCTGCTCGTCCTCGGTCAGCCGGGTGGTGCGGCGGGTGTCGTCGCCCTCCCGGCCCGGTGCGCCGATCGGCGGCAGGACCGGCGGCCCGAACGGCCGGCCGCCGAGCTGGCCGGGTGCCGGGGGGCCGCTGCCCGCCGCGCCCGACAACCCCGGGCCACCGGTCACACCGGACGACCCGGCACCGCCGGGCAGCCCCGCGCCTGCGGGCAACCCCGCGCCGCCGGCACCGCCGAGCGGGCCGGCGAGCAGGGCGGCGTGTTCCCGGCCGACGGCGGAGCCGCCGACGGCCGCCCGCGACGGCGGGGC
>NZ_JBMDWU010000210.1:0-2426 GCF_048594385.1 Micromonospora sp.
GGCTGGACACCAGCAGTGTGGTGCCGGCGGCGGCCAGGGCGTGGAACCGGGCCCACAGGTCGGCCCGCAGCACCGGGTCCTGCCCGACGGTGGGTTCGTCGAGGACGACCAGTTCCGGCTCGCCGACCAGCGCGCAGGCCAGCGAGGCCCGGCTGCGTTGCCCGCCGGAGAGGGTGCCAACCAGTTGGCCGGCGGCGGCGGACAGGCCGACGTCGGTGACCGCCGCGTCGGCGTCGGCGGCGCTGCGCCCCTGGAGGGTGGCGAAGTAGCGGGCGTTCTCCCGGACGGTCAGGTCGGCGTAGACGCTGGGCGCCTGGGTCAGGTAGCCGACCCGGTGGCGCAGCTCGGCCGCGCCGGCCGGGTGGCCGAGCACGGTGACCGTGCCGGAGCTGATCGTCTGCACCCCGACGACGGCCCGCATCAGGGTGGTCTTGCCGCTGCCGCTCGGGCCGAGCAGCCCGGTGACCGTGCCGCGCGGCACCTTGCAACCTATGCCGTCCAGCACCCTTCGTCGACCCCGGTCGACGACGAGGTCGCGGACGGCGATGGCGTCGTCCATCGCACCTCCCTAAAACTCATCGCTTGTTGAAATCAACGCTAGTTGAATTACCCGGTGGTGCGCAACGGTTGACTTCGAGCGCGCTCGAACTGAGAACCTGGGGCACGTGGACATCAGCACGCGGGAGAGAGGCCTGTCGGTCGGCGAGGCGGCGGCCCGGGTCGGCCTGACCACCTACACGCTGCGCTGGTACGAACAGGAGGGGCTGGTCGCTCCGGTCGGCCGCGACTCGGCCGGCCGCCGCCGCTACACCGAGGCCGACCTGAACTGGCTGGTGCTGATCACCCGGCTGCGCCGCACCGGGATGCCGGTGCGCGACATGCGCCGATACGCCGAACTGGCCCGCCAGGGCGACCGGACGCGGGCCGCCCGACGGGCGCTGTTCGAGGCCCACCGGGTCCGGGTACTGACCCGGATGGCCGAACTGGAGGAGGACCTCAAGGTGCTCAACTACAAGATCGAAACCTACGGCTGCACGGAGGAGGGACGATGATCCGTCGACGGATCGGGGTGGACGGTCCGGAGGTCTCCGCCATCGGACTGGGCTGCATGGGCATGAGCTTCGCCTACGGCGGGCAGGACGACGCCGAGTCGACGCGTACCCTGCACCGCGCCCTCGACCTCGGCGTCAACCACCTCGACACCGCCGACATGTACGGCTTCGGCGCCAACGAGCGGCTGCTCGCCCCGGTGGTACGGGCCCGCCGCGACGAGGTCTTCCTGGCCACCAAGTTCGGCAACCGGCCCCACGCCGACGGCTCCGGGGCGTACGTCGACAGCAGCGCCGCCTGGGCCCGCGAGGCCTGCGACGCCTCCCTCGGCCGGCTCGGCGTGGACACCGTCGACCTGTACTACCTGCACCGCCGCGACCCGGGCACCCCGATCGAGGAGACCGTCACGGCGATGGCCGACCTGGTCGCGGCGGGCAAGGTGCGCCTGCTCGGCCTGTCGGAGGTCAGCCCGGCGACACTGCGCGCGGCCCACGCGGTGCACCCGATCGCGGCCGTCCAGATGGAGTACTCCCTGTTCACCCGGGACGTCGAGGGGGAGATGCTGGACACCTGCCGGGAGCTTCAGGTGGCGCTGGTGGCGTACTCGCCGGTCGGGCGGGGGCTGCTCACCGGGGCGATCACCGGCCGGGACCAGCTCACCGAGGGTGACTGGCGGGCGGCGGCACCCCGCTTCGCGGCGGACAGCCTCGACGCCAACCTGCGGCTGGTGGCCGCCGTGCGGGCGGTGGCCGAGGAGATCGGCTGCACCCCGGCCCAGGCCGCCCTGGCCTGGCTGCTCGCCCAGGGCGAGGACGTGCTGCCGATCCCCGGCACCAAGCGGGTCCGCTACCTGGAGGAGAACGCCGCCGCCGCCGACCTGCGGCTCACCGCCGACCAGCAGGCCCGGCTGCGGGAGGCGGTTCCCGTCGACGCGGTGGCCGGCGAACGGTATCCGGCGGCCGGGATGCGGACGGTCGGGCACTAGCCGATCGATCGACATCTTCGGACACTTGGCTTCGGACCGGGCGCTAGCCTTCGGACCGGACAGGAAGTCCGCCTTCGGGCATTGCGCCCCGATCGGACCTACGGCACGATGGCGCGGTGGATCACGCTCCGTTGCCGGAGGCCGCTTTCCTGGCCGACTGGACCGACCGGCTGCGCGCGTCCGCCGAGCACCCGGTGGTCGGGATCCTGCTGCGTGGCAGCCACGCCCGGCGGGCCGCCACCGCGTACAGCGACGTCGACCTCGACGTCCTGGTGAGCACGACCGGGCCCACCCCGGCGACACCGCCGGACGGGCCCGGTCCGGGCTGCACGTCGACCGCGCCCGTCGCACCCGGGCAGCCCCGTGCGGCGGGCCGGTCCGCGCCGGCCGC
>NZ_JBMDWU010000211.1:0-40368 GCF_048594385.1 Micromonospora sp.
CGCCGCCGGCGCGGGGCCGAGTAGCCGGCGGCCCCGTCGTCGTCGCCCCGCGCCCCGCGACCGGGAGAGACGGGGGCGCTGTCCTCCTCGTAGCGGGAGCCGCGACCACCGGAGACGGGAGCCACGTCCTCCTCGTAGCGCGCACGCCGACCACCCGACACCGGCGCCACGTCCTCCTCGTAGCGGGTACGCCGACCACCGGAGACGGGGGCCACGTCCTCGTCGCGGTCGCGGCGGCGGCTGCCGGAGACGGGCGCGACGTCCTCGTCGTAGCGGGAACGACGACCACCGGAGACGGGGGCCACGTCCTCCTCGTAGCGCGCACGCCGACCACCCGACACCGGGGCCACGTCCTCCTCGTAGCGGGAGCGGCGACCGCCGGACACCGGGGCGACGTCCTCGTCGCGGCGGCGGGGCCGCTCGTCGCGGTCGTCCCGTTCGGCGGTCCGGCGGCGCGCGGCCGGTTCCAGGTCGCGCTCGCGGCGGGGGGCCGGCGCGGTCTCCTGGCTGGTACGACCCCGGCCACCCCGGACGGGCTCACGCAGGGTGCCCGGTTCGGGGACGACCGGGACGGTGAACCGCTCGGGGTCCCGACGCCGGGCGCTGCCGGTCGGCGCGTTCCAGGACGGGGCGAGGGCGGCCTCGGCCCAACTGCTCCGGGTCTCCTTCTCCTCCTCCTTCTTGCGGCCGAGCCCGGTGAGCAGCGTCCGGCCCTTGCCCTCGTCGACGCCCTTGCCCGTCATGGCCTTGTTCAGCGCGGCGGCCTGCTGCTGTTCGCGGCTGCGCTTGCCGAGGTAGACCGACAGCCGCACCATCAGCGCCACCACCACCAGCAGGACGCAGGCCAGGTAGCTCAGCACCACCCAGGACTTGGCGGCGCGGCCGGCGTTGAGGCCGTGGAACAGGGCGAACGGCCAGGACAGGTACGCCAGGGAGTGCAGGCTGCGCCAGAACCACTTGGGTCCGACCCCGGCGAAACGGACCCGGACGATGCCGGTCCACAGCACGCTCACCATGAGGAAGGCGGCCACCGTGCCGAGCCCGACGTAGAGTCCGCTGCCACCGATGAACGGCACCACGGCGTCGGTGGGTCCGGCCCGACCAATGGCGATCTTGGTGATGACGTGGAAGACCAGGCCGACGACGCCGAGGATGCCGGTGGCCCGGTGCGCGGACTGCAGGAGCACCCGGTGCCGGATCATGAGGACCAGCCGGTCGGTGGCGAGCAGGCCCATCATCACGGTGAGGCTGAGCGACACCAGGGCGACCACCCCGGCGAAGAACTCGGTGAAGAAGAAGCCGTACGCGTACATCGCCGCGCCGTTGCCGGTCATCTCGACCCCGGCCCACAGCAACCCCAGCGCGGACGCCACCATCAGCGCCATCGTGCCCTTCGACACTGTCCGGACACCACGGCTGCTGGTGGAGGTCCGGACGGTCGCCGCCTTCTCGTTCTGCTGTGCCCGGGCCATCTGCTCCTCGATCGTCTAACGGCGGCGCCACCACCGGCCGACCCTGCTCCCACCTCCAGTACGGACCTCCGGCGCGTACGGATCACCGCCGCCGCCGAAAATTCTCGGCGGATCGTCGAACCACCCCGGTCCGGGACGCGTGTAAGGCCCGGCGTACGGCGTCCCGTCGCGTGGACGGCCGGGGATCGGGGGCCCGTCGGGACGATTCGCGCCGGGTGGAGCTACCTGCCCCTTAGAGTGGTTTCGTGGCTTTTGACCGGATGATCGAACGATGGGGCCGGGGGCCGCTCGTCGCCGTCGTCGGCGTACCGGCCCTGCTGGTGCTGGCCCTGCTCGTCGGCGTGGCGCTGCGCGCGGACGCACCCGCCCCGACCCGGCGGGCGGCGGCCCCGCCACCGACCGTGGCCGTCCCGCACGAGGACGAGACCGTGCCGCCCGCCGCGCCGGCCCCGCCCGGCCTACCCGTGATCGACTACGACCCGGCCCCCGCCGGTTTCCCGGCCGACCCGCACCCGCTCGACGTCACCCCGTTGACCGAGGGCGTCACCCCGACCCGGAACATCGCCGCGTACGACGCACCGGGCGGACGCCCCCGCGCCCTGCTCGCCCCCACCATCAGCGGGGTGGAGCTGACCATGCCGGTGGTGCAGCGGCGCACCGGCTGGACGGCGGTCCTGCTGCCCTCGGCGAGCCGTCGACTGGCCTGGCTGCCCGACGGGGGCTGGAGTCCGGTCGTCCTGCGCGACCAGATCGTGGTGCAGCGCCGCACCCACCAGCTCACCTGGTACCGGCACGGCCAGCCGGTGCACACCTGGCCGGTCAGCCTCGGTCAGCCCGGCCAGGAGACCCCCCTCGGCCGCACCTTCATCCTCGGCACCACGCCGCCCCCCGAACCGGTCTACGGCGGGGTGGACGTCTTCGCCCTCGGCGCCGTCCCCGACGACCCGGAGGCGGTGCCCACCGGGCTGCGGGGCGCACACATCGGCCTGCACACCTGGCAGGACGACGACACCCTCGGCGAGGACGTCACCAACGGCTGCATCCGGTTGACCCGCAGCGCCCAGCGGACCCTCCTCGACGAGGTACGCCCCGGCACCGAACTGGTCGTCGTCGACGCCCTGACCACGTCCTGAGCCCGGCCGCCCCACCCCACACCGGAACCGGTCAGTCGCCGAGCAGCCAGCCGTTCTGTTCGGCGAGCCGGACCGCGGTGGCCCGGTTGCGGGCGCCGGTCTTGCCGATCGCCGCCGACAGGTGGTTGCGGACCGTCCCCTCGGACAGGTGCAGCGCCGCCGCCAGGTCGGCCACCGTGCCACCGCCCCGGGCCGCCCGCAGCACCGCCGTCTCCCGCTCGGTCAACGGGCTCGTCCCCGCCGCGAGGGTCTCCGCCGCCAGCGCCGGGTCGACCACCCGCAGCCCGGCGTGCACCCGGCGGACCGCGTCGGCGAGCTGCCGGGCCGGGGTGTCCTTGACCACGAAGCCGCCCGCCCCGGCCTCCATCGCCCGCCGCAGGTAGCCGGGCCGGCCGAAGGTGGTGACCACCAGCACCCGGCAGCCGGGCAGCGCGGCCCGCAGCGCGGCGGTCGCGGCGATCCCGTCCAGCCCCGGCATCTCCACGTCGAGCAGCGCCACGTCCGGGCCGGTACGGCGGGCCGCGTCCACCACCTCGTCGCCCCGACCCACCTCGGCCACCACGTCGAGGTCCGGTTCCAGCGACAGCAGCGCGGCCAGTGCGCCCCGGACCAGCGCCTGGTCGTCGGCGAGCAGCAGCCGGATCGGGTCGCTCACCGCTGCTCCACCGGCACGGTGACCCGCAGCAGGAACCCGGTACCGTCCGGCCGCCGGCCGACCGTCACGGTGCCGTCCAGCCGCCGGACGCGTTCCCGCAGGCCGAGCAGCCCGTGCCCGCCGTCGCCGGCCGGCTGCGGGCCGGGCACGCCGTCGCCGGCCGGGCCGCGCCCGTCGTCGGCGATCTCCACCCGGTCCGGGTGGACCCGGATCACGCACCGCCGCGCGCCGCTGTGCCGCACCACGTTGGTCACTCCCTCCCGGACCGCCCAGCCGAACAGTTCCTCCCGCGCCGCCGGCAGCGCCGGCAGGTCGTCCGGCAGGTCACCGACGATGCCCGCTGCCGTCAGCGCCGTCCGCGCGCCGGCCAGCTCGCCGGTCAGGCTGATCTCCCGGTACGCCCCGACGGTACGCCGTACGTCGGCCAGCGCCTGCCGGGCCAGCCGCTCGACGTCGGCGATCTCGGTGCCGGCGCGGACCGGGTCCAGCTCCAGCAGCCGCCCGGCCAGCTCCGCCTTGACCGCCACCACGGTCAGCGAGTGCCCGAGGATGTCGTGCAGGTCGCGGGCGGTGCGGGCGCGTTCCTCGGCGACCGCGAGCCGGCGGATCTCGGCCTGGGCGGCCCGCAGTTCGCCGTTGCGCTGCGCCAGCCGGCTCACCCCGAACATGGCGAACGAGGCGAGCAGCACCGCGAAGACGACTGTGCTCTCCGCCTCCCAGCCGGGCACCAGCGCGGCGGCGACAGGTGGGGTCAGCGCGCACAGCACGACCACCACCAGGGCGTCCACCGGGGGCAGCAGGAACACCGCCGCCGCCGCGACGAAGACCAGGGTGGTCAGCCAGTCCCCCGCGGTGCCGGGGATGCCGGCCAGGCCGAACGCGAGCAGCAGCCCCACGGACGCCCGCGCCCGGCCGACCGGGATCGGCCGGTGCGCCTGACGCAGGCCGCGCGCCCACTGGAAGATCAGCACGTAGAGCACGCCGAACACGACCAGGGTGCCCACCCCCACCGCCCGCCGCCAGGGTTGTTCCTGGTGTACGGCGGTGAACAGCGGGATGTTGAGGAAGAACAGCCAGACCCCGGCGAGCAGCCAGCCGGTGATCCGCCAGCGGCGGGTCACCGGCGACGGCCTGTCGAACGGGAGGTCCATCGGGTCCACGCTAGTCCCCGCCGGCCGGTGTCCGGGCCCGCCGGTGCCGGGCCACCGCTCAGACCCGCTGGGTGTCGCGGCGGAACAGCCGGGCCGCGCCGAGGGCGAAGCCCGCCGTCCAGCCGAGCACGTTGACGAGCACCCCGACGCTCACCGGGTCACCGGTCAGCGGCGCGCGGGCCAGTTGACCCACCCCCCACACGGGGGTGAACTGGGCGATCCGCTGCATCACGTCGGGCAGCATCTCCACCGGCAGGACCAGGCCGCCGAACATGGCGAGCAGGGCGAGCACCGGCCCCATGAACTGCATGACGTTTTCGGCCGGGCCGAGGTAGCCGATGAGCAGCCCCAGCGCGGCGAAGACCAGCGAGCCGAGCCAGGCCGCCGACCCGGCCAGCAGCCAGACGGACACCGGCAGCCGGACCCCGGCGGCGGCTCCGACCGCGAACTCGATCACCACCGCGACCAGCCCGAGCACCATCGCGGTGGCGACCTTCGTGGCGACGTACGCGGCCGGGTGCAGCGGGGTGAGCCGGAGCTGACGGCTCCAGCCCAGGGCCCGTTCCGTGGCGACCGCCGCGCCCGCGCTGGTGGTGGCCACCATCGCCCCGTAGACGGCGAGGCTGACCATGATCCAGGCGAGCACCTGCCGGCCGTTGGGGAGTGTCTCGTCCCGCTGCGGCAGCCCGAACAGCAGGAAGAACACCGCCGGCATGACCATGGTGAACAGCAGGGTCCGCCGGTTGCGCAGCACCCGGCGCATCTCGATCAGCAGCACCGCCGGGGAGAAGCCGCCGAGGGCGGGCGGCCGGCGGTCCGCGGTGGGGGTGGTCAGGGCGGAGGTGGTCATCTCAGGCTCCAACGGTCGCGGTGGGGGCGGCTTCGGCGGGGTTGGCTTCGGGCGGGGTGGCATCGGTGGCGGTCAGGGCCAGGAAGGCGTCCTCCAGGTTGCGGGAGGTGATCTCCAGGTCCCGGGCGGCGGTACGGGTGAGCAGGTGCCGGGCGACGGCGTCCGAGTCACCGGTACGGATCAGCACGGCGTCGCCGCGTACCTCGACGGCCTCCACGCCGGGCAGCGCGGCCAGGCCGGACTGGTCGGCGTCGGGCAGGGTGGCCCGGACGATCCGGCCGGCGGCCAGGTTCTTGATCTCGGCGGTGGTGCCGTCGGCGACCACCCGGCCCTGCCGGACCAGCACGATCCGGTCGGCGTACGCGTCGGCCTCGTCGAGGTAGTGGGTGGCGAAGATGATCGTCCGGCCGGACCGGGCGTCGGCCCGGATCGCCTGCCAGAAGTCGCGTCGCCCCTCGACGTCCATGCCGGTGGTCGGCTCGTCGAGGACCATCACGTCCGGATCGGAGAGCAGGGCCAACGCGAACCGCAGCCGCTGCTGCTGGCCCCCGGAGCACTTCCCGACGAGCCGGTCGGCCAGGTCGGCGATCCCGGCCCGGGTCAGCACCTCGGTGACCGGCCGGGTCCGGCCGAAGAAGGACGCGGTCATCCGTACCGTCTCGGCGACGGTGAGATCCTTGAGCAGGCCGCCGCTCTGCATGACGGCGGCGACCCGGCCGTAGCGGACGGCCTCGGCGGGGGTGCCGCCCAGCAGCCGGACCTCCCCGGCGTCGGGGCGGGCCAGGCCGAGCAGCATGTCGATCGTGGTGGTCTTGCCGGCGCCGTTGGGGCCGAGAAAGGCCACCACCTCGCCCGGGTGGATGGTCAGGTCGAGCCCGTCGACGGCGGTCACCGGCCCGAAGCTCTTCCGCAGGCCGCGCAGTGCGACGGCCGGACACTCACTGGTCATGCCAACGAGCGTGCGCCCGCCGGCCGGCTCCTTCCCGGCCCGCCCGTCACCTTCCACCCGTGACAAATGTCAGCGGTGTCGCACCCGGTGTCCGTTCCGCACGGGAGTCGTATGCCTGCTGGGCATTTTCATGCCTGACAGGAATGTCGGTCTCCCCCCATCCGGCGTTCCGCGCCCGGCACCGTTCGCCCCTCATCCCGGGCGGACAGGTGGGTCCCGGCGTGGGGCATCGGGCGGTGGAAGGTGGGTATGCCGCCGCGGTCGGGGCGAGGTCGGGGAGGACCGCATGGGGAACGCGTCGAACGGGCAGGTCGACACGGTGGTGCTCGTGCACGGGCTGTGGATGACACCACGCAGTTGGGAAGGCTGGGCCGAGCGGTACGCGGCACGCGGGTTCCGGGTGCTCGCCCCCGCCTGGCCGGGCTTCGACCGGGAGGTGACCGCGCTGCGCGCCGACCCCGGGACGATCGCCGGCACCACCCTGCGGCAGATCATCGACCACTACGCGGCGGTGATCCGCGAGCTGCCCGGCGCACCGATCGTGATCGGCCACTCGTTCGGCGGCCTGGTCGCCCAGGTGCTGGCCGACCGGGGTCTCGGTGCGGCCGTCGTGGCGGTCGCGTCCGCACCGGTCAAGGGAGTGCTCCGGCTGCCGATCAGCACGCTACGGGCGTCGTACCCGGTGCTGCGCAGCCCGGTCAACCGGCACCGGGGGGTGCAGATCAGCCCGGACGAGTTCCGGTACGCCTTCGGCAACACCCTCCAGCCGGACGACTCCGACCGGGCCTGGCGGCGCTACGCCGTCCCGGCCGCCGGGCACGTGCTGTTCGAGGGGGCGTTCGCCAACCTCGACCCGCACTCCGCCGCGACCGTCGACACCGGCCGCGACGACCGGCCGCCGCTGCTGCTGATCGCCGGTGGCGAGGACCACGTGGCCCCGCCGTCGCTGGTGAAGGCGAACGCCGGGCTCTACCAGAAGTCGCGGGCGGTGACCGCGTACCACGAGTTCCCCGGCCGCTCGCACTTCACCGTGGGTGAGCCGGGCTGGGAGGCGGTCGCCGACTACGCCCTGGACTGGGCGGTACGCATGACGCAGGCCCCGGCGACGGCGGGCGGCCCGTCCCGCCGCTGACCTCAGACGAACCCCGGCCACGGTCGTCCGGAACCCGGGTCGCCCGAATTGCCGTACAGCCAGGTTCTTCGATTGATCCGTGTCGCTACTTTCAAGACATGGCAGATGATGACCTGGGCAGGGGCGGCAGCAGCCTGGGACACCTCCGCTACGGTGCTGCCGCCCTGATGGTCTTCGGGTGCGTCGGGATTCCTGTGCAGGTGTGGAGATCCACGACCGAATGGGCAGGCGGCTTCCGCATCCTGCTGTGCGCGGTGTTGATGCTGGCCTGGCTGGTGTCGACGTTCGCAATAGCGAACTCGATCATCACCCGTCAGATCAACTACGCAAAGACACGCTGGCCGGACGATCCCGGTGCCCGCAGGGACTACCTGAGGGAGAGCAGGCGTCCGCCGGACATCGACCTCAGCGGTGGTGGCGAATCATGATCAGGCTCGGCTGGGCGTGACACGCACTGACGTCGGTCCTGTCGCCCTCACGACCCGGCGTCACCGCCGCCCAACCGCTGCCACAAAAAACGCAGCGTCAACGCCGACAGGAACGCCCGCTGCTCGTTGTTGCTCGCCGCACCGTGCCCGCCCTCGACGTTCTCGTAGTACGACACGTCCTGGCCGTGCGCGCTCAGCAGCGCGGCCATCTTCCGGGCGTGCCCCGGGTGCACCCGGTCGTCGCGGGTCGAGGTGACGAACAGGACCGGCGGGTACGTCACCCCGGGCCGCACGTTGTGGTACGGCGAGTACCCGCGCAGGAACGCCCAGTCGGCCGGGTCGTCCGGGTCGCCGTACTCGGCCGTCCAGGAGGCCCCGGCGAGCAGCAGGTGGTAGCGGCGCATGTCCAGCAACGGCACGTTCGCCACCACCGCGCCGACCAGCGTCGAGTAGCGGGTCAGCACCGCCCCCATCAGCAGCCCGCCGTTGCTGCCGCCCTCGATACCGAGCTGCGGCGCGGTGGTGATCCCCCGGGCCACCAGGTCGGTGGCGACGGCGGCGAAGTCCTCGTACGCCCGGGGGCGGTTCTCGCGCAGCGCCGCCCGGTGCCAGCGCGGGCCGTACTCCCCGCCGCCCCGGATGTTCGCCACCACGTAGGTGCCGCCCCGGGCCAGCCAGCCCCGGCCGAGCACCCCGTCGTAGTGCGGCGTCAGCGAGACCTCGAACCCGCCGTACCCGGTGAGCAGGGTCGGCCCGGCGGCGGCCGCCGGGTCGCCGACCACGGAGTACGGCACCCGGGTGCCGTCGGCCGAGGTGGCGAAGAACTGGCGCACGGTCAGGCCGGTGGCGTCGAAGAACGCCGGCTCCCGCTTGAGGGTCTCGACCGGGCCGCCGACGCGGCCCAGCCGCAGGGACGCCGGCCGCAGGTAGCCGGTGGAGGCGATCAGGTAGTCGTCGCCGAGGTCCGGGTCGGTGTCCACGATCCAGGGCTCGTCGCCCTCCGGCACCCCGGCCAGCGGCGTCCGCCGCCAACCCGACGCGCCGTCGGGGGTCAGCACCTCCAACCGTCGGTGTACGTCGACCAGGGTGGCCAGGATCAGGTGGTGCCGGGTCCAGACGTGGTAGCTCAGCGCGGTCCGCTCGTCGGGCTCGAACAGCACGGTGAGGTCGCGGCCCCCGGCGACGAAGTCGTCGAACCGGGTCACCAGCAGCGCCCCGGCCGGGTGGGTGACCCCGGCGACCTCCCACGGGGTACGCAGCCGGACCAGCAGCCACTCCCGGTGCACGTCCCACTGGGCGTCCTCGGGCACCGGCACCGGGACCTGCCCGCCGTCGGGGGTCAGCAGGAAACTGCGGGTCCGGTAGAAGTCCAGGCTGCGGCCGACGAAGTCCCGTTCGTACCCGGGTGTCGGGTCGTGCGAGGCGTACGCGGAGACGTCGTCGGCCTGCCCCTCGTAGACGATCTCGGCCTCGCTCACCGGGGTGCCCCGCCGCCACCGGCGGATCACCCTCGGGTAGCCGGAGACGGTCAGCGAGCCGGGGCCGAGGTCGGTGCCGACGTAGATCCGGTCGACGTCGATCCAGGTGACGTCGCTCTTCGCCTCGGCGAGGGTGAACCCGTCGGGCACGAAGGCGCGGGTGTCGAGGTCGTACTCGCGGACCACCACCGCGTCCTTGCCGCCCCGCGACAGGCTGACCAGGCAGCGGCGGTGGCCGGGCCGCAGCACCGTCACCCCGTCCCAGACCCAGTTCTCGTCCTCGGCGGCGGCCAGCGCGTCCAGGTCGAGCAGCACGTCCCAGGCCGGCTCGGGCCGCCGGTACTCCGCCAGCGTGGTACGCCGCCACAGCCCCCGGGGGTGCGCCGCGTCCCGCCAGTAGTCGTAGTAGTACCCGTCGCCACGCCAGCCCGGGTACGGGATGCGGTCGTCGGCGTCGAGCACCTGCCGGATCTCGGCCTGCATCGCGGCGAACGCGTCGTCGCCGGTCAGCGCCGCGACGGTCGCCGCGTTGCGCTCACGGACCCAGCCGGCGGCCGGCTCCGAGTCCAGCTCCTCCAACCAGCGGTACGGGTCGTCGCCCTCATCGATCAGCGTCACCCCGTCCAGTATTCCCGACCGGTCAACCCGCCCTCGACCCTGACCCTGACCGGGCCCGGACGCGGGGACCCGTCGCGCCGGCCTGGCATGGGCGCGGCAGCGCCGGGTATGAGCGGGGCATGAGGGCGAGCTTCCGGCTTGGCCGGATCGCGGGGGTACCCGTCGGGGTCAACTGGAGCGTCCTGTTCATCTTCGTGCTGATCGCGTGGGTGCTGTCGGCCAACCAGTTCCCCCGTTCGTACCCCGACCGGCCCGGCTGGGCGTACCTGCTGGCCGGGCTCGCGGCGGCGGTGGTCTTCTTCGTCGGCCTGCTGGCCCACGAGGTGTCGCACGCGGTGGTGGCGAAACGCAACGGTCTCCAGGTGGAGGGGATCACGCTGTGGCTGTTCGGCGGCGTCGCGGAGCTGCGCGGCGAGCCCGCCGACCCGGGCGCGGAGCTGCGCATCTCCGGGGTCGGCCCGCTGGTCAGCCTGCTCCTCGGGGTGTTCTTCGGGGCGATCGCGGTGCTGCTGGCGCTGGCCGGGCAGGAGGGTCTGCTGCTCGGCTCGGTGTCCTGGCTGGCTGGGATCAACGTGCTGCTGGCGGTGTTCAACATCCTGCCGGCGGCCCCGCTGGACGGGGGTCGGTTGCTGCGCGCCGCCGTGTGGAAGGCCACCGGCGACCGGGCCAGGGCGTCGGTGGTGGCCGCCCGCGCGGGCTGGGTGCTCGGTGTGCTGCTGATCGGCCTGGGCATCTGGCAGTTCCTGGCCGGCTACGGGGTGGGCGGGCTGTGGCTGGCGCTGATCGGCTGGTTCCTGATCGGCGCGGCCGGGATGGAGGAGCGCCAGGCCCGGCTGGGCAGCGCGCTGACCGGCGTGCGGGTCGGTGAGGTGATGACCCCGCAGCCGCAGACCGCGTCGGCGGAGATGACCGTCGCCGACTTCGTCGACCACTACCTGTTCGCCTACCGGCACACGGCGCTGCCGTTGACCGAGGACGGCCGACCGGTCGGCCTGGTCACCCTGGACCGGGTACGCGGCGTCCCGCCCGACCGGCGGGCCGCCACCACGCTGGCCGAGGTCGCCTGCCGGGCCGACGACCTGGTGTTGGCCCGGCCGGAGGAGCAGCTCAACGACCTGCTCCCCCGCCTCAGCGAGTGCTCCGACGGCCGCGCCCTGGTGGTGACCGGCGACCAACTCGTCGGCATCGTCTCCCCCAGCGACATCAGCCGCGCCGTCCAACGCAGCACCCTGCACCCCACCGAGTGACCGCCGGGCGCCGGGCGGGCCGCAACTGGGCTGATGTTGCGGCATCGGCAGCGCGCGGACCCCGCAACATCGCCGACAATGGTGTCGATCAGGGAGTGCCGGCCCGCTCCACCGGGATCCACAGCTCGGCGTCGGCGTGGGTGCCACCGGCCGCGATGCGGACACTGGAGATCTCCGGGCCCGGCCGGCTCCGGTACGGGTTCGACGGGAACCACTGGGTGAAGACGTCCCGCCACAGGTGCTGCACGGCCGCCGGGAACTCCCCGGAGGTCGCGAAGACCGCCCAGGTCCCCGCCGGCACGTCGAGCGCCTCCAGGTCGTCCGGCACGTCCGCACCGGTCACCGCGCCGTACCAGTAGTCCAGCTCGACACCCTCGGACCGGTCCTCGCCGAGCAGGTCGCTGACGTTGACGATGCCCGCCGGCTCCTGGTCGGACAGGGCCTCGATCCGGGCCGTCGTCTCCGCCGGGATGCCCCTGACGAACGCCACGATCGCCGGGTTCATCCCCTCGTGCACCAGGGGCACCCGGGCCCGCCGACCCACCAGCCGCAACGCCGGCTTCTCCACCACCCGGTACCGCATGCTGCCACTCCCCTCGACGACGAGCCGGAAGGACAACCGTTGCTGGGAGTGCAGCACGGCCCCCGTACGCCGCGCCTCACCCGGCCCGATGCCGTGCATCGCCCGGAACGCGCGCGTGAACGCCTCGGTCGAGCCGTACCCGTGGCGGACCGCGACGTCGAGCAACGTCCGCTCACCCGCCAGCACCTCGGCCGCCGCGACGGTGAGCCGCCGCCTGCGGACGTACTCCGACAGGGGCATCCCGGCCAACGCCGAGAACATCCGCCGGAAGTGGTACTCCGAGGTGAGGGTGATCCGCGCGAGGTCGGCCACCTCGACCGGTGCGTCGAGGTGCCGTTCCACGTACGCCAGGGCCTCGTTCAGCCGCTCCAGCACCTGATCTCCTTCCGCTCACGGGTCCCGGGACCGATGACATGGTCTCCGAATGACCCCGACGAATCTCCGGCACCGTCGACGACGACAGAATGACGACTATTGAACGAGGGAGGGGAGCCTGTGACCGGACACGCCACCACCGGCGTCACCCGCACCGCGACGCGGATCGCCCGGGTCGTCACCGAGGTGCTCCAGCCCGCCGTGTGGGCGGCTGCCATGCCCGTCGTCGTCGCGGTGGTCGCCGCCCGGACCGTCCCCGCCGGCCTCGGGTGGGGAGCGCTCGCGGCGCTGTTCACCGCCGTGGTGCCGTTCGGGGCGATCCTCTACGCCAGGCACACCGGCCGGGTCACCGACCATCACCTCAGCCGCCGCGAGCAGCGCCGGGGCGTCCTGCTGGTCGGTGTCGCCTCGGTCGCCGCAGGGCTGGTGCTGTTCGTGGCCCTGGACGCTCCCCGGCCGCTGGTCGCCGTGATCGCGGTGATGCTGGTCGTGCTGGCCGGCACCACCGCCGTCAATCAGGTGTGGAAGATGAGCGCCCACACGGCCGTCTCCGCCGGTGCCTGCACCGTCCTGGTCCTGCTGGTCTGGCCGGCGTCGACAGTCGGGGTGGCGGCCGTCGGGATGCTGGTCGTGGTGCTGATCGGTTGGTCCCGGGTGCATCTCGGTGCGCACACCGTCGCCCAGGTGGTCGCCGGAGCGGTCACCGGCGTGCTCCTCGCGGCGGGGTGCTACCTGGCTGTCGTCTGAGCGGCACGTTGACCGGCCGCGAGGCCGTGACGCCGGGCCGGCCCGTGCCGCGACGGGGTGCGGGACACCCCCACCCCGACGACCGGCCCCCACCCGGGTCGACCCCGACGACCGACCGGTCAGGCGCAGGGGAAGTAGTGGTCGAGCAGGTCGGTGCGGAACACCCCGGCCGGGTCCAGCTCGGTGAGCAGGGCGGCGAAGTCGGCGTACCGGGGGAAGGTGGCGGCGACGACGGCCGGGTCGAGGGTGAAGACCTTCCCCCAGTGCGGCCGGGGGTCGAACGGGGCGAGCCGGGACTCGACCTCGGCCAGCACCGGCTGCACCGCCGCTGCGTCGTCGACCCAGGTGAAGTGCACGGCAAGCGTGTCGCGCCCCTGGTTGGGGCTGAGCCACAGCTCGTCGGCGGCGACGGTGCGCAGCTCGCAGATCTGCAACACGGGGGCGATCCGCTCCCGCATCCCGGCCAGCGCGGCGAGCGCCCCGGCCCCGGCCGAGCGGGGCAGGTGGTACTCGGACTGGAGTTCGTCGCCGCTGCTCGGCAGGAAGCCGAGCCGGAAGTGCGGCAGCCGCTCGTGCCACGGGCCGGGCTCGCCGAACTGCGGGGTGCAGCTCACCGGGTCCATCCCGGGCACCGGGTGCGCCGGCCGGTCGGCCGGGGTGGTGCCGAGCCAGTCCGGCTCCGGCGGCGGGGCGTCGGCGAGC
Organism: Micromonospora sp.; assembly: GCF_048594385.1. Classification (NCBI taxonomy): domain Bacteria; kingdom Bacillati; phylum Actinomycetota; class Actinomycetes; order Micromonosporales; family Micromonosporaceae; genus Micromonospora; species Micromonospora sp. Next base: position 13,521 of record NZ_JBMDWU010000211.1, read on the forward strand.
TGCTTGCGCCAGAGCTGGTCGATGTCCGTCGAGCGCCAGGTGGTGAACCCGCTGACGCTGTACGCCGAGGCGAGCGCCGCGTCCAGCGCGCCGACGGGCAGGCCCTCGCGGACGTACTGGCGGACGGTGAAGGTGGGCAGCACGTCCAGGGTGACCCGGGTGACCACGCCCAGCGCGCCGAGCGACACGACCATGCCGGCGAACCGGTCACCGGCGGACCGGTCCACGGTGAGCACGTCCCCGTCGGCGGTGACCAGTTCGAGACCGGCCACGGCGGCGGCCAGGTTGCGGTTGCCGTCGCCGGAGCCGTGGGTGCCGGTGGCGACCGCCCCGGCCACCGAGATGTGCGGCAGCGAGGCGAGGTTGGCCAGGGCCAGCCCCTGCTCGTGCAGCCGGGTCGCCACGTCCCCGTAGCGCAGCCCGGCGGCGACGGTGACGGTGCCGCGTTCCCGGTCGACCTCGACGGTGGGCGGCAACCCGGCCAGCGAGACCAGGTCGCCGGGGGTGTCGCCGATCCGGTTGAACGAGTGGCCGCTGCCGACCGCCCGCACCCGGTCACTGCCGGCGACCAGCCGGCGCAGCTCGTCGAGGGTGGTCGGCCGGTGGAAGGCACGGGCGGCGTAGTGCACGTTGCCGGCCCAGTTGTGCCGGGGCACCCCGCTCACGCGTCGCCGCCCTCGGCCAGCGCCGCGTGCAGGTCGTCCAGCGCCGCGTCGACCTGCCGTACGTCGTAGCCGCGCAGGGCGACCGGCAGGCCCTGCGCCCGGGCGGCGGCCAGCTCGTCGCGGGCCGCCCGACGGCGCGCCGGGTCGTCCGAGTCCAGTGCCGCGCGGGCGTGTCCCACCAGTGTGTCGACCACGTCGGAACTGTACCCGCGCAGTCCGACGCCGAACTCGGTGCCGGAACGGACCGCGACGTCGCGGTCGTCGCGGAACCGGTCGCCGGCGTACCGGGCCAGGGCCGCCGCGATCTCGTCGGGGTTCTCCCGCACCTGGCCCAGGTCGAGCAGTTCGGTCGCCGGCCGGCCGTCGACCCGGGCGTCGGGCGGCAACCCGACGCCCTCGACGGGTATGCCGAGCAGCCGCACCCCGCCGGTGCCGGGTGCCCGGCGGTCGAGCACGACCAGGGCCAGCTCGGCCCAGGGCAGCCGACGCCGCAGCCCCCGTCGGCGTACGGTCAGCCCGTCGGCGTCGATGACGAACCGGAACGGTCGCAGGCCGTTGGCCAGCCCCACCCCGCCCAGCGCGACGCCCCCGAGGGCGGTGGCCGTCCGTAGCAGCCCGCCGCCGGTGGCCAGCAGCACCGTCCCGGCCAGTACGCACACCGCCGGCAACACCTGCCGGCCCCGTTCCCGGTGCAGCTCCACGTCGTCTCCCCGTCGATGAGCGCGGTCCGGTGCATCATCCGGCACGGTTGTCGGCGGCGTCCACGGGGAACCATGGCGCGATGAGCAGCTACCGCGACCCGATCCTGCACGGCGACGTCTACCCGTCCGAGGAGGAGATCGACCCGACCGGGGTCGGCCTGGAGCCGGCGAGCGCCCCGCCGTCGGCGTACCCGGACCGGACGGGACCGACGACGACGCCGGCACCCCCGGTGGCACCGGGCGGGGCGCACTCGATCGTCACCCACCACCTGGACGGCTCGACGCAGGTGGTGACCGACCTGGACGGGGACGGGATCGCCGACGTGGTCCAGTTCGACCTGGACGGCGACGGCGTACCGGACATCACCTACCTGGACAGCGACCGGGACGGCCGGTTGGACACGGTGCTGCGCGAGCCGGGCGCCCGCCGCCACTGACCGTCCCGGCCGGCCGCCACCGGTGGGTGGCCGCCGGGGTCACAGCTGGGGCATCACCTCGGCGGCGACCAGTTCCAGCTGGTCCAGGTCGGCCAGGTCGAGCACCTGGAGGTAGATCCGCTCGCTGCCCGCCTCGGCGTACCGGCCGATCGTGTCGACCACCTCGGCGGGGGTGCCGGCGACGCCGTTCTGCCGCAGCTCGGCCGGTTCCCGACCGATCACGGCGGCCCGGCGGGCCACCTCGGCGTCGTCCCGGCCGCAGCAGAGCACCAGCGCGTTGGACCAGCGCAGGGTTCCCGGGTCGCGGCCGGCCTCGGCGCAGGCGGCGCGGACCCGGCCGAACTGGGCCACCGTCTCCTCGACCGAGACGAAGGGCAGGTTGAACTCGTCGGCGTAGCGGGCGGCCAGGCGCGGGGTGCGCTTGGGTCCCTTGCCGCCGAGCAGGATCGGCGGGCGGGGCTGCTGCACCGGCTTGGGCAGTGCCGGGGAGTTGCTGACCGGGTAGTGCTTCCCGGCATGGTCGAACCGCTCGCCGGCCGGGGTCGCCCACAGCCCCGTGATGACGGCGAGCTGCTCCTCCAGCCGGTCGAAGCGCTCCCCCACCGGCGGGAACGGGATGCCGTAGGCGGTGTGCTCCTCGGCGAACCAGCCGGCGCCGATGCCCAGCTCGACCCGGCCGCCGCTCATCTGGTCGACCTGTGCGACGGTGATCGCCAGCGGGCCGGGCAGCCGGAAGGTGGCCGCCGTGACCAGCGTGCCGAGCCGGATCCGGGTGGTGTCCCGGGCCAGCCCGGCCAGGGTGGTCCAGGCGTCGGTGGGGCCGGGTTCGCCGGTGGACGACCCCATCGCCACGTAGTGGTCGGAGCGGAAGAACGCGCCGTAGCCGGCGTCCTCGGCGGCGCGGGCCACCGTGAGCAGTTGGTCGTAGGTGGCGCCCTGCTGGGGCTCGGTGAAGATCCGCAGTTCCATGCCCCGAGCATAGGGAGCCGGGCGGGCACCCGCCCGGGCTCCACCGGCAGCTCATATACCGTGACAGGCATATGCCGCGCGTTCCGCCCCGGCCCGCCGGCTCGGCGACGGCTGACCCGCGCCCCGCGCCTCAGCCGAACGGCCTGGTCGCGTACGCGGCGCGCAGGGCGGCCAGGCCCGGCTGCTTCGGCGTCAGGGTCCCCCAGCCGGAGTTGAAGTAGTTCGCCCGCACGATCCGGGGCCCCCGCTCCGCGTTGAGCCGGGCCAGGGCCGGTGGCACGGTGGCGATCCAGGCCGCCTGGTCGGGAAGGGCGGACACCTGCACCCCCCACTCGGCGATGATCACCGGTCGGGAGAGTGCCACCGGCCCGAGGTCCGCCACCGCCCAGTCCCACGTCCGGCGGAACCGGCCCAGCGCGGTGTGGGTCGGGTCGGTCGCGTAGACGTTCCACTGGAGGAAATCCACCCGGGACATCAACGCCTCCGGATGGGTACGCCGGAAGGCGGCCCGGTCGAAGCCGCCCGAGCCGACCGAGAAGGTGGTGCCGGCGGGCAGGCCCCGGGCCCGCAGCCAGTTCACCACGTAGGTCAGCGCCTGCACCGCGCGGGCGTCCGACTCGGCCCAGGTGAACGACACCCCCGACTCGGTGGTGCCGAACTCGTGGTCGGTGTCCAACTCCGAGGCGAGTTGCAGGTTCACCGGGAACCCCAGCGTCCGGTACTGCGACAGGGCGCGGGCGAGCAGCCCGTCGCACTGACCGGCGAGCACCTGCCCGTACCCGTACGCCCGGGGCCAGGTGGTGCCGGGTCGCTGCTGGATGGTCATCGCCGGCGCGGGAACGGTCCAGTTCACCCCGTCGACGGTGAACGTCTGCGCGCCGGGGCTACCCGCGCCGTAGTGCTTCAACTCCAGCACCATGTTCGGCGCGACCCCGGCCCGACCGAGATCACGCAGCCAGGACATGCCGTAGCCGGGGAAGACGTAGGCGTCGGCGAGGCTGCGGTACTGGGTCAGCGAACGGAAGTTCCCGCCCACCATGTCCCCCGTCGGGTCGGCGTTGCCGGCCAGGTAGTAGCCACCCCACACCGGGGGCGCCAGGGCGTAGTCGGCCGCCGCGCTGGCGGTACGTCCACCCTGGTCACGTACCGTCACGGTGACCCGGGGCATCAGGCCACCGCCCGGTACACGGCGGTCGTCCCGGTGTCCGAGACCTTCGTCCAGGCCCGGCCGGAGTCGTCGGCGACCTCGACGCCGAGCGGGTCGATCACCGCGGTGACCCGCACCGGGGCGCTGCTGTTGCCGTCCGCGTCGGTCAGCACGATGGTGACGGTCACGGGGCGGGTGTCCGGGTCGGCGTAGCCGACGGTGAGCGTCATCGGCTCACCCGGGGAGTAGGTCGAGGCGTCGAGGCTGGCGGTCACGGTGGGAGCGGCCATCCCGGCCCCTCCTTCCTTGCTGGCCCGGTCGACGGACGCGACGCCCGCCGGCCGGAGATGGTGACGTCGTTGTCCGGACCGGGCGGTGGCGGCCGGGCGCGGTCACCACCGGCCGGCCGGGCGGGTGCGCCGCGCCTCCCCGGCCACACCCCCATCCACCTGCGTCAACAGTGCCCCCTACCGACCACGGGCGTCCTGTCGGCAATCCGCCAGCAGGGCCGGCGGTGCGGTCACCGGGTGCGGCGGCGGAGCAGATGGGTGCCGAGGCTGACCAGGGTGCTGCCGACGCCGGTGCCGAACAGCACCAGCACCGCCCCCACCACCCACAGCCCGGAGTCGTCGGTGGCCGCCGCGTGCCCCGACCAGGCGGCCGTGAACGCCACCGTCATCACCGGCGCCACCAGCACCGGGCTGAGCAGCCAGCCGGCGACGGCGGCGACCACGACCAGGGTGAGCACCGCGCCGACCACCTGCCAGACCGCGTACGGGCCGGTGGTCGCGCCGGTACGGGGGTCGGTCGAGTAGCCGCTCTCCCACCCCAGCCAGGCCACCCAGGTGCCGATGGTCGCGGCCGCGAGCAGCACACCGGCGAGGAGGGTACGGGTACGCGTCATCTGCACGCCCCGATCATCGTCGGCGGGGTCGGCCACCGGATGAGCACCCGTACTCACGATCACCGTCGCGCCACCCTTCGCAGCCGTAACCGCCCTGGTCGGGGCCCGTGTGGCGCGGGTTGACCCGATCGGCGAGACTCGGTCGGACCACCCCCGGGGGCCGTCCCCCGGACCCCGGCGAACGGTTGGAGCCCATGGCAGACCCCTCCCTGCTCTGGCTGGCCGGCGCGGTGCTGCTGGTGGCCGCGGGCGTGGCGACCACCCTGCTGCCCCACCGACGGGCCCGCGCCGAGCAGCGACGGACCGCCTGGTCGGCCGCGCGGGCGGCGATCGACAGCGCGGCCGTCAGCCGGGACGCGGCCCCCGACCGGGTGCCCGAGGCGGAACGGTTGCTGACCCGCGCCGAGTCGCTCGCGGGTGCACGCGGCGGGGTGGACGCGGCGCGGGCGGCGGCCGAGCACGCCCGGCAGGCCGACCGGCTGTGGCGGGAGCACCGGTGAACGCCGGCAGGTACCGCCGCCTGGCCGAGCCGTTGCGCTGGACGCTGCTCGGGCTCGCCGTGCTCGTCCTGGTGGTCTTCCTGCTCGCCCAGCGGCAGCAGGGCATCGACGTCAGCTACGGCCGGTCACCGGCGTCGACGGCCGGCGTCGAGACGGGCGGCGCCGGCACCTCCGACCGGGCCACCGTGCCGTCGGTGGACGAGATGACCGCGCTGGTGGCCGCCGCGCCGGTGGTCCGCCTGCCGGGCTCGGTGGCGTACTGGAACGAGCAGCGGGTGCGGGAGGTGGCCGGCGACACCCGGATCCTGGTCGCCCCGCCGGGCCTGGACAAAGATGAACGGGAGCGGGTCCGGGACGTGGAGAACGCCACGATCCGGGTGATCGGCACCGAGGTCAGCGGCGGCTTCTACCAGGCCAGCTCCGACCGGCTGCCCGCCTGGCGGGCGCAGTTCGCCACCGGGGACGTGACCGACCTGCTGATCGCCCTGATCACCGCGCTGCGCAAGGAGTCCACCCCGGCCGACCGGGACGAGCTGCGCTGGCGCGAGCCGAGCGGGCCGGAGCTGACCACCGTCCTGACCGACCTGCGGGCGACCGGCCGGCACATCGCGCCCGGCGCGACCCTCACCGACGTGCCCGAGACCGCCGCCCGCAACGCCTTCCCCGACGGCGCCTGGTACGTCGCGCTGCCCGTGCAGCGCTACGGCGAACCCCTGCCCCGGTACGGCCCCGCCCTGAGCGCCCGGTTCCCCGACCAGCCGATCGTGGTGATGTACGGGCTCTGGATCGAATACCACGGGCCCGGCGCGGCGGACTTCGCGGAGCTGGCCGGGGCGAGCTTCTACGGTCAGTTCGCCGGTGTGCTCAGCCGCTCCGACTATCCGCAGCGCAACGTGCTGGGCGTCTACCTCAACCGGGTGACCGACATCCGCTACGCGGGCCTGTTCGAGCGGCCCCTGCCGTACCGGCCGGCCGACCCGCTGCGGGTGGCGCTGCCGGCGTTGCCGTGGCTCTTCGCGGGCTGCGTGGCGGCGTTCATGGTGCTGTCGGCCCGGTCGCTGCGCCGGCCCGACCGCCGGCCGGGCAGCCGGCGGGACACCGCGCCGACCCGGCTTGCCGGGCTGACCGCGCTGGCCGTCGAGGTGTCCCTGCTGACCGACGCCCGCAGCAACCCGGCGCTGACCCGGGGCATCGTCAAACTCCAGGCCGCCCGGTCGGCGTGGGAGGAGAAGCTGCCCGCCCGGCACGTCCGCACCCTGCTCGACGAGGCGGCGGCCGAGCTGGACGACACCGCGCGCCAGGTCGGCATCGCCAGTTACCGACCGGACAACTACCTGCGGGGCAGGCTGTCATGACACGTTCCCCGTCCCCGCAGACCGCCACCGCCCGCCCGGGGCGGGGACGCGTCGCCGGTCTGCTCGGCACCCCGTTCGGCCTGGCCGTGCTGGCCTGCCTGGTGCTGGCCGGCTGGGCGGTGTGGAGCGGCGGGGCGCTGGACGGCCCGATCGCCAGGCACGTGCGCACCACGTCGTTCTACGCCGACCCCGGGCTCGACGTGGACCGGGCCGAGGCGGAACGGGTCATCGGCAACCGCCGGCTGGTGGTGATCCTGCGCTCGCCCGGGGCCGACCTGCGGGACACCTGCAAGCAGGTGCACCGGGCCGCCGACGGGACCGTCGTGCTGGTGCTCAGCCGCGACGGCGACGACTACGACACCTACGGCTGCGCCCTGGTGCCCGGCTACGAGAAGAAGAACCTGGGCAAGGCCGCCGCCGCAGAAATGATCATCGGTCGGGGCATCGACACGTTCGTCGACCGCCCGCTGGAGGCCGTGAAGGTCATCGCCGTCAACTACGACCGGCTGGTCAAGGCCGGCACCGTGCCCGACGGCGCGCGGACGATCAGCCCGTCGCTGCCCCGGTTCCTGCTCGCCGCCGCGGCGGTGACCGGGGTCGTCGCCGGAGCGTCGGTGCTCTACCTCGGCGGCCGACGGGCCGGGCGGCTGGCGGCGGCCCGGCGGGTCCGCCGCGACGAACGCACCGACAGCCGCAGCGCGCTCAGCGCCGCCACCGCCGGCCTGGCCCAGCAGATCATCGACCTCGACCCGACGTACGCCCTGCTGAGCAGCCGCCCCGACGGCGACGACAGCAGCTTCGTCCGACGCTACCGGCAGTTGACCGCCGACCACACCGCCCTGCTCGACCGGCTGTCGGCCCTGGACGACGCCGACGAGCCTGCGGTACGGGAGCTGACCACCCACGTCGAGTCGCTGAGCCGCCGGGCGCAGTCGCTCGCCGACGGGAAACCCGGCAGGTCCGGGTAGCCCGTCGTCCGGCTGTCCGAAGCACGACTGACCGGGTACGGCGCTGGCGCTCGCGGCGAACCGCTTCGTAGGGTGTTCGGGTTCGTCCGATGGCCGCACGGGAGGATGAAGACCGCTGAGTTCCGCCCGATCCGACCTCCCCCGGGAAACGGCGGTCGCGGTCCACGCCGGTGACCCGCCATGAGTCTCGTCCAGCAGCTCGCCGGGTTGCCGACGGGTCGCGTCGTGCAGCTCGTCGGCGTACCCACCGACACGGTCGTGGCGGCCACCACCGGGGAAACGGCCGGCCCGGTCGCCGTCGTGCTGCGGCCCGGCCCGCCCCGTACCCCCGGTTCCTTCGTCCGTGCCGTCCTGGACGACCTCGAACGGGTGGCGGTGGCGCTGCTGCCCGGCTGGCTTCCCGAGGCCGCGGACGTCCCTTGCGCCGACCCGTTCGGTCTGGCCGCCGTACGGGCCGCCGCCAGCCGGCGGGCGCGGGAATCCGCGCACTTCGCACCGTTCCTGGCGCACCTCGCCGCAGTGGCGGTGTCCGGGCGGCGTCCACCGACCGACCCGTTCCCTGCGGAGATCCGCTGTCCGGGGCTGACCCGGGTGGTGGCGGACGGCTTCGACCGACCCGGGGTGAGCCTGCTGGTCGAGGTGCCCGCCGGTCTCGACCCCGCCGGGGAACGGGCCGTCGTGGCGGGCGCGGAGTGGCTGTGTCACCACGGCCGGGTCGCCGTGTGGCTGACCGGGACGCCGTTGCGGCACGAGGACCGGGTGGTCAGCGTCGCGCTCACCCCGGCGTCGGTCCCGCCGCCCCGGCCGGCCCCGGCGACGGCACCGACGGTGCGCGGACGTCCCCATCCCCGCAGCACCACCGAGGCGGCGCTGGAGACCGCCCTGGCCGCCGAGAGTTGGGCGGCGGGCCGGGTCTGGAACCACTATCACCGGCCGCATCCCCTCGCGCCCCCGGTCTGCCTCGACCTGCTCTGGCCCGCGGAGCGGTGTGTGGTCGAGGTCGACGGCCCGGAACACTGCCGGCCGGACCGGTTCGAGGCGGACCGGCAGCGCGACGTGCGGTTGCAGATGGACGGTTACGCCGTCCTGCGCTTCACCAATGCCCGAATCAACCACGACGTCGGCGCGGTGGTGCACCAGATCGGCACCGTCATCCGGGCCCGGCGACGCGACATGGCGGAAGGAACGTTCCATGCCCGGCGATGACCTCACCCCCTCCGAGAGCGCGATCCTGGTCGTCCTGATGGCCGAGGCCCGGGAGGTGCCCAACACCGAGTTGCGCAAGCGCTACGGCGTCGACGTCCGCAAGTCGTACCGGGACAAGCTCAACCGCCTCGGCTACCTGGACAGCCGCCGCGAGGGCAACACCTTCCTGCACCAGCTCGCCGACCAGGGCTGGGTCCGGGTGCAGGAGGACCTGAACTTCCAGTCGGCGCAGGGCCGGATCCTCGGCGGGGCGCTGACGGCGTTGCAGGTGAACCTGCGGGACCGGGTCATGGCCCGCAGCGACTACCGCACCTTCGGCGAGATGTTCGCGCTCACCGACCTGCGGGCCGGTACGCCCCAACCGGACCTGCGGCGCGCCCTCGGGCTCCGCGTCCGGCACGCCTACGCGGCGTTGACCGCCGAGCCGGGGGCCTGGGTCAGCCTGACCCGGTTGCGGCCGTTCTTCGCGGACGTCGACCCCGCCGACCTCGACGAGGCGCTGCGGGATCTGGAGCGCGAGCCGGACGTGGACATCGTCCCGGAATCCAACCAGAAGGCGCTCACCACGGCCGACGTGGCGGCGGCCCTGCGGCTCGGCGGCCAGGACAAGCACCTGCTGGCGATCGGGGTGGGATGACCGGGGCGGAGCACGCGGCCCTGGCGGCACTCAGGCTCGACTGGGCGCCGGTGCCCGACGACGTCTGGCGGCCCTCACCGTTTCACGTGGAGGGTCTGCACACCGCCGTGGTCCGCGACGTCCTCGACGGGGTGGCCGATGCCCGCAACAGCGCCGACAGCAGCCCGATCGGGTTGGTGCTCCAGGGGCAGCGCGGCTCGGGCAAGACTCACCTGCTGGGCTGGATCCGGCAACAGGTGCAGCAGCAGGGCGGCTACTTCTTCCTGGTCGGACTGCTCGACGCACGCGGCTTCTGGGACAGCGTGCTCGCCGCCGTGCTCGACGGGTTGTCCCGACCGGTGCCCGGCAGCGAGAGCCAGCTCCGGCTGGTGCTGCGTCGGCTCTCCTCGCTGGTCGGGGCACCCCGCTCGGCCCGCCGCGCGGTGATGGGGGACACCGAACTGACCCGGGCGGCCCTGGACGCGTTCGTCGAAGGGCTCGCCGGGCACGCGTCGCACGTGGCACGCGTCTGCGGGGAGACGGCGCGGGCGCTCGCGCTGAGCGCCTCGGAGGACGTCGCCCACCGGGACGTCGCGGAGAACTACTTCACCTCCGGCGAGGAGGGGGAGCCGGGTGAGCGCAGCGCCTGGGGCATGCGGCGGGCGCCGCGCGACGCGCAGCGGATCGTCCAGGAGATCTCCTGGCTGCTGGCCCTGACCGGGCCGTCCGTGATCGCCGTCGACCAGATCGACACCCTCATCGCGCAGTCCGTGGCCGCCGGTGACGTCCTGCACGCCCGGCCCGGCGCGCAGGACGACCCGGAGCAGGCCGCGGTGCACGCCCGGATCGCCGACGGCCTGATGTCGCTGCGCCAGCTCACCCGCCGCACCCTCACCCTGGTGGCCTGCCTACCGAACTCCTGGACGATCATCCGGAGCCGGACGGTGGACACGGTGAGCGACCGGTTCCGGGTGGCGCCCCGGCTCACCACCATCCACGACGCCGCCCTGGCCAGGCAGATCGTCGAGCGACGGTTCGCCGTCCGGTTCGCCGAGCGCGGCTTCGTACCCCCGTATCCGTCGTGGCCGGTGCGGCCCGAGGCCTTCGCGCAGGCCGAGCAGATGACGCCCCGGGATCTACTGATCGACATCGACCGGCACGTCCGGGACTGCGTCGCCGCCGGCGAGGTGCGGGAGCTGACCCGGCTCGGTGATCCGACCCAGCCACGGCCCCGCGACCCGCACGCCGCTCCCGTCACCGACCTCGAACCGTTCGACACGAGGTTCGCCCGGCTCAGAACCGAGGCCGACGTCTCCGGCCCGCTGACCCGCGACGGCGAGGACACTCTGGTCCCCGCCCTGCTCGCGGCAGGTCTCACCGCCTGGGTCATGGAACACGGCGAGGGCGGCGGATCGTTCAGCGTGGACCCGCCCCCGAGCGCCCAGCCGCCGCTGCACGCGCGGCTCCGGCTCACCCTCGACGAGGCCACCGAGGACCAGGTCCACTGGTGTTTCCGGGCGGTCAGCGAGGAACACCACGCCATCGCCGCGCTGGCCCGGCTCCGTAAGGCGTGCACGGTGGCGGGGCTCGACGCGCGGGTGGCCCGCCGCAAGCTCTTCCTGCTCCGCAACGGGGCCTGGTCGAGCGGGGCCAAGACCCGGCAGGCGGTCACGGCCTTCACCCAGGCCGGCGGGACGGTCCTGCCGCTGGACCACGAGGATCTCCGCATCCTCGGGGCGCTGCGGGTCATGCTCGCCGAGTCACCCGTCGAGATCCGGGACTGGCTGGCCGTCCGTCGACCGACCCGGAACCTCACCGTGCTGCGGCAGGCCCTCGCCTCCGTCGCCGACTGGCTCCCCGCCGCTCCTGGCGACGACCCGACCGGTTCAGCGGTACGACCGGACCACACCGGACCGGTCATCGCAGGACCGGCCGAGACCGAGCAGGTCGAGACGCCACCGGTCGAGACGCCACCGGTCGACGCGGGGACGCCCGGATGGCGGGCCCCCGGGCTGGTCGATCCGCAGCCGGCTGGCGGTGGGGAGTCCGGTCCGCACCTCACCGTGGGGTACGACCACCGCACCGGTGCACCCGTGTCGCTCTCCCTGGAGGCCCTCCGCAAGCACACCACCCTCTTCGCCGGATCCGGGTCCGGCAAGACCGTGCTGATCCGGCGGATCCTGGAGGAGTGTGCCCTCGCCGGGGTCTCCGCCATCGTCCTCGACCCCAACAACGACCTGGCCCGCCTCGGCGACGCGTGGCCGGAACCGCCGCCGCAGTGGCGGGCCGGGGACGCGGAGAAGGCCCGGGACTACCTCGCCGGAACCGACGTGCGGGTGTGGACGCCGCGCCGGTCGTCGGGTCGCCCGCTGAGCTTCCAGCCGCTGCCGGATTTCCGTGGCGTGCGCGACGACCCCGACGAGTTCCACGAGGCCGTCGAGGCGGCTGTCGCGTCGTTGGCGCCCCGCGCCCAGCTGACCGGCCGGACCAACAAGGTCCATCTGGGGCTCGCCGTGCTGCGCAAGGCCGTCGAGCACTACGGCCGGCGCGGCGGCAGCCGGGTGCAGGGCCTGATCGACACCCTGGCCGACCTGCCGGACGGGCTGCTGGACATCGACGGGGCGGACAAGATCGGGGTGGGGATCGCGCAGTCGCTGGCGGCGGCGATGGTCAACGATCCGCTGTTCGGTGGCGAGGGCAGCCCGATGGACCCGGGACTGTTGCTCACCCCCGAGCCCGGCGCACGGGCCCGGATCTCCGTCATCAGTCTCGTCGGACTGCCCTCCGACGAGGCCCGGCAGGGCTTCGTCAACCAGTTGCAGATGGCGCTCTTCGCCTGGATCAAGCGGCACCCGGCGAACGACCGGCCGCTGCTCGGCCTGCTGGTGATGGACGAGGCGCAGACGTTCGCCCCGTCCGGTGCGATGACCGCGTGCACCCAGAGCACGCTGGCGCTGGCGGCGCAGGCCCGCAAGTACGGCCTGGGTCTGATCTTCGCCACCCAGTCCCCGAAGGGGCTGCACAACCGGATTCCGGGCAACGCGGCGACCCAGCTCTACGGCCGGTTGAACAGCCCGATCCAGATGGAGGCCGCCCGGGAGATGGCGAAGGCGAAGGGCGGCGACGTCGCCGACATCTCCCGCCTCACCACCGGCGAGTTCTACCTCGCGGCCGAGGGCGGCGCGCCGGTGAAGATCCGCACCCCGCTGTCGCTCAGTCACCATCCGCGCAGCCCGCTCACCGTCGAGGAGGTGCTGGACCGGGCCCGCCGCCCGTGAGCCGACGGCCGCCGACCTGCGGATCTTGCCACCGGGATCTAGCGTGGAAGGAGCCTGTTCACCGGCAGTAAGGATCATCGATGTTGCGCAAGCATCTGGTCGGGTTGATCGTCGGCGTCGTCGTCATCGTCGGGCTGGGGGCCGCCGCCGTGGTCTGGCTCACGCTCAACAAGCCGGAGCCGACCGGGCCGGGCCCGGACGCGGCGGCACCGGCCGGGGCCACCCCCTCCGGGCCCACGCAGCCGGCATCCGGCAGCCCCGCCCCGTCGACCGACGGGCCTGACGCGGAGGCGGGCACGGCCGCTTCGGCGTCGCCGGAGGCCGGCCCACGGCAGATGAGTCGCCTGCTGTACGACGACGGGCAGAACACGGCGACCGTCACGGGTCTGGAGGTGACGGCGGGGACGTTGCGGGTGCAGCTGCGCTATGCGACCCGGTCCCCCGGCGGCTGGGTGCTCAGCTGCCCGGCCCGGACGGCGGATCTCCAGTCGTCGCATCTGACGATGGCCGACGGGCGGCAGGTCTTCCCGGTCGACACGTACTGCGCGTCGCAGCGGCCCGGCACGGATTTCACCCTGCGGCCCGGTGCGGTCCTGGAGAGCTGGGGCGTGTTCCCGGTCGCGCCGTCCGGCGACGACCTCTTCTCCCTCACCTGGTACGACCTGGGCACCGTCGAGGGGTTGAAACTCTAGCGCCGGGGCCGGGCAGCCGGGTCAGTGCGACGGGGACGACTCCGCCAGGTCGGTGGCGGCTGCGGGTGGGGCGGAACTGCGGGCATCGGTGGCGCACACCCCGGCGAGGAGGTCGGCGGTGCTGTGCGCCCGCACGTCGGCGGCGTACGTGCCGTCGGCGAACCGGGCGACGACGGCCCGGACGTGTCGCTCGGCGGTGTCGGCGAGCCCGTCGTAGACGGCGGCGAAGGTCTCCCGGGCGGGGCCGCGCAGCCAGCCGGCGGGCAGCAGCCGCAGCGGTAGCTGCGGGTCGAGGGTGGGGAACCGCCGGAAGGTGTCCATCACCTCGGTGCGGGCCCGGACCGCCTCGGCGCCGTCGACCCGGCCGGCGGCGATCCGTGGCAGCAGGGGCCGCCAGCGCCGCAGGAAGCTCTCGTACTGTTCGGCGACCGCCGCGACGTCCCAGGCGTCCAGCGGGTCGCGGCCGGCGACCGCGTCGAGGTCGATCCGACGGCCCCGGAACACGGTGACCGCGCCGAGGTGGAGCTGGGTGAGCTGGGCCCGCGCCTTCGGCGTCAGCTCGTGCGGCGAGATCCACAGTCCGTCGTACAGCGGCGCGTAGCCCAGCCACCGGAGCTGGCCGCGCAGGGCACGTCGTTGCGCGCTGCGCTCCTGGGGCAGGGAGAACGCGACCAGGGTCCAGCACTCGTCCCACGGTTGGGTGGTGGTGGTCGCGGCCATCACCCAGCTGCCGCCGACGGAGAGGCTGACGGCGGCGGACCGGCTGAGCCGATACGAGCTGCGCCGCCCCTGCCGGCTGCCCTCCAGTACGCCCCGGCGGGCCAGCCGGCTGATCACGGTCCGCGCGCCGGCGAGGCTGACGTCGGACTCGGCGAGCAGCGCGACGATGGCGGCGGACGGCAGCCACGCCCGGGTACGCAGCGTGTAGTCGGCCAGCAGGGTCACCGCGACGCCCTGGGGCGAGTTGCCGGCCTGCCGTCGGGGCAGCCGCACCGGGTGGTCCCCGTCGTCGGGGAAGATCTCCTCGATGTCGAACGGGTGTGGCACTGGGACGCTCCGGGCTCGGCTGGGCGACGGTGGCACCGACTGTAGACGGCGCACCGGTGCCCGCCTACCGAACGCGGTCCGGGGTGGACCCGGGTGCGGAACCGGTGACCGTCAAGTGTATCGAGGCCATTCGATTGACACTTGTGGGACCGAGGAGAACACTAAGTGCCATGCAATGCCCTAGGGCCGGGGCAGGGCATGCCGGACGTAGTGGGCCGGCGCGGACGACACGGGCATCCGGGCGTACCCGTGCCGCACGGTCGCGCGGCCGATCTCAACCTGTGAGGGAGTCACGCCCATGAGAATCAGACGGAGACTGTTGCTCGCCCTGGCGGCGCCGCTGGTCGCCACCCTGGCGGCAGCCGCCCTGGTGGTCCCGACGCTCCAGCCGGCGTACGCCGCGTCGCTGGTCGAGGTGACCAACTTCGGCGACAACCCCGGTCGGATGCGGATGCACATCTACGTGCCGAACACCCGCCCGACCAACCCGGCGATCGTGGTGGCCATGCACGGCTGCGGCGGCACCGGCCCCGGCTTCTACTCCAGCAGCGAGTTCGCCTCGCTCGCCGACCGGTACGGCTACATCGTGATCTACCCGTCGGCGACCCAGCAGGCCGGCTTCGGCAACTGCTTCGACACCTGGTCGGACGCCGCGAAGCGCCGGGGCGGCGGCAGCGACCCCGTGTCGATCGTTTCGATGATCAACTACACCGAGCGGCAGTACGGCGGCGACCCCCGCCGGGTCTTCGCCACCGGCAGCTCGTCCGGCGGCATGATGACCAACCACATGCTGGCCGTCTATCCCGACGTGTTCGCCGCCGGGGCCGCCTTCATGGGGGTGCCCTACAACTGCTTCGCCAACGCGGCCGACTACCCGCCTGGCGCCAGCCAGTGCACCGGCGGGAACATGAACCGCACCCCGCAGCAGTGGGGCGACGCGGTCCGCCAGCAGGCGTACCCCGGCTACACCGGCCCCCGGCCGAAGGTGCAGCTGTGGCACGGCACCGCCGACACCCTGGTGCCGTACTCGCTGCTCCAGGAGACCATCGAGCAGTGGACGAACGTGTTCGGGCTCAGCCAGACGCCCACCTCCACCGACACCCCCCAGGCCAACTGGAACCGCCGCCGCTACGCCGACGCCAGCGGCAACGTGCTCGTCGAGGCGTACAGCGTCCAGGGGGCGGGGCACAGCCTGCCCTCCGGCGGGATGGCCGCCGTCGCCCTCCAGTTCTTCGGCCTGACCAACCCGACCCCGACCACCCCGCCGCCCACCACTCCCCCGCCGACCACGCCTCCGCCCACCACTCCCCCGCCGACCACCCCGCCGCCGACGACGCCCCCGCCGACCACCACCCCGCCGCCCAGCTCCGGGGCCTGCCGGGTCACCGCCAGCGTCAACGCGTGGAACAGCGGCCTGACCGAGAACCTGACCGTCACCAACACCGGTTCCAGCGCCGTGAACGGCTGGTCCCTGGTGTTCACGCTGCCCGGCGGGCAGAGCATCACCTCCGGCTGGAACGCCACCTACTCCCCCTCGTCGGGGCAGGTGACGGCGCGCAACGCCAGCTACAACGGCACCATCCCGGCCGGCGGCTCGATCGACATCGGCTTCCAGGCCAACCACACCGGCAACACCGCCAAACCCTCCTCGTTCACCCTCAACGGCGCGGCCTGCACGGTCGCCTGACCGACCGGGTCCACCTCCGGGTGTGACCGTCATCAGGTACGGGCCACGCGGCCCGTACCTGATGATCCGCTCCCCCGCCCGGTGACGGGCGGGGGAGCTTTCCGCGCCCGGCGCCTGGATCCGGTGCGCGGGCCGCCCACCCTCCTCCCCGCCGGCGGGACCTCGCTTGACATTAGGCAGTCAAATGCCTGCATAATGCTGGTCATGGCCGGTGACATGGACAAGGTGTTCAAGGCGCTCGCCGACCCGACACGTCGCCGGTTGCTCGACAGCCTCCGCCGCCAGGACGGTCAGACCCTGGGCCAACTCTGTGCCCAACTGGCCATCACCCGGCAGTCGGTGACGCAACACCTCGGCGTGTTGCAGGAGGCCAATCTGGTCAACGCCGTCCGCCGCGGCCGGGAGAGGTGGCACTACCTCAACCCGGTCCCCATCCACGAGTTGCCGCAGCGTTGGATCGCCGCGTTCGAGGAACCCCGGCTACGGGTGCTCGACGCGATCCGCCGACAGGCAGAGGAGCCGCAGATGACCGTCACCAAACCCACCTTCGTGTACGTGACCTACATCCACGCCACCCCGGAACGGGTCTGGGAGGCGTTGACCGACGCCGACCTGACCGGTGCCTACTGGGGTCACCACAACGTCTCCGACTGGCGACCCGGTTCCCGGTGGGAACACCGACGCACCGACGGCTCGGGCATCGCCGACGGCGGCGGCACGGTCCTCGACGCGACCCCGCCGACCCGGCTGGTGATGACCTTCGGCGACGTCGACGCCGAGGCCGGGCCGGACGCCTCCACGGTCACCTTCCTCATCGAACCGCACCGGGACATCGTCCGGCTGACCGTCACGCACGTGAACCTGCCGTCCGACGAGGACTTCGACGCGGTCTCCGCCGGGTGGCCCGCGGTCATGGCCAACCTGAAGTCACTGCTCGAAACCGGCCGCACGCTGCCCCAGGCGCCCTGGGAGATGCACGCCGCACTGCGGGCCGCCCAGCGCAACGGCGGCGACGGCACGACCCGGCCCGACCCGACGCACCCCGACGCCGGCCCTACCGGCCGGAACGGCTGAACCCGGACAGTCCCCGGGATCACGCGGTGGCGACGCCGAACCACCGGGACAGCCGGTCACGCAGCTCTCCCTGGTCGTCACCGACCCACGCCACGTGCCCGTCGGGGCGCAGCAGCAGCGCGGGCACCTCCAGTTCCCCACCGACGTCGACGACGCGGTCGACCCGGTCGGTCCAGCCCTCCACCGAGAGTTCCCCGGTCTGGTCCAGCAGCAACCCCCGGCCCCGGTGCATCAGCCCGTAGAGGCGTCCCCGCTTCAGTTCCACGTCCCGCAGCCGCCGGCCGACCAGGTCGTGATCGGCACCGAGGTCGTAGCGGACCGAGATCGCGGTGATCTTCTCGATCAGGTTCCGGTTCACCTGTTCGAAGTCCATCAGCTCGGTCAGCAGCCGACGCACCGCCTGCGGACCGGGGGCGAGCGACATCAGCTCCGTCTGCGCGCGGGTGTTGTCCAGCACGTCCGCCGCCACCGGCCGGCGCTCCGCCTGGTAGGTGTCCAGCAGGTCCGCCGGTGCCCAGCCGGCGACCTGCGCGGCCAGCTTCCAGCCCAGGTTGAACGCGTCCTGGAGACCGAGGTTGAGCCCCTGCCCGCCCAACGGCGGGTGCACGTGTGCCGCGTCGCCGGCCAGCAGCACCCGGCCGACCCGGTACTGCGCGGCCAGCCGGGTGGCGTCGCCGAAGCGGGACAGCCAGCGGGGCGAGTGCACCCCGAAGTCCGTGCCGGCGGTCGCCCGCAACTGCTGCCGGAAGTCCTCGATGGTCGGTGGGACCGCCCGGTCCTCACTCACCCCGGCAGCCGGTACGACGACGCGGTACAACCCCTCGCCGTCCCCGACCGGGCCGACCCCGAACCGTAGCTGCGTCTTGCGCACCCGGGTCATCACCGCGACGACCTCGTCCTGCGGCGCGGTCAGCTCCATCACGCCCAGCAGCGTCTCGTTCCTGGTGGGCTCACCGGGAAAGCCGACACCCAGCAGCTTGCGCACCGTGCTGCGGCCGCCGTCGCAGCCGACGAGATAGCGGGTACGCAGGCGGGTGCCGTCGGCCAGCTCGGCGGTCACCGCGTCCCCGTCCTGGCTCAGCCCGACCAGTTCCGTGCCCCGCCGGATCTCGACGCCGACCGCGGTGGCGTGCTCGGCCAGCAGCCGCTCGGTGACCGGCTGCGGGATGCCGAGGATGTAGCCGTGCGCGGTGTCCATCCCCGACGGCCAGTCCTTGACGATCCCGGCGAAGTAGCCGCCGATCCGGAACTGTTTGCCGTGCGCGAGGAACCGCTCCAGCAGGCCCCGCTGGTCCAGCAGTTCGATGCTGCGCACGTGCATGCCGAGCGAGCGCACCACGCTGGTCGGCTCGGCGTCGCGCTCCAGCACCACCACCCGTACGTCGTGCAGCCGCAGCTCGGTGGCCAGCATCAGGCCGGTCGGCCCACCGCCCACGATGGTCACATCGATCATGGATTCCCCGTTCGACTGCTCGCGTTGCCTGATGCGTCGAAACCAACGCATGCTTCGCGAATCTCGGATTTCGCCAGGTTCCGGCGTCGACTGGAGATTCTGCACCGGCACCGGGGTCTTGCCACAAGACCCGGGGTGCGATATATGTTAGAAGTGGCAGGGAGGGTCTGACTCCCTGCCTTTGCTGTTGCCCCTGCCGGGGCCGCCAGGTCCGCCCCGGCCACCGGGCAGCCCCCGTTCCCCCGCGTGCGTGACGCCGCACATCACGGCGGCAACCCGCTACCGGCCCAGCCGCTCGGCGTGCTCGTGACAGCTCTGCGTGGCGTGCCTGACGAATTCGAGGATGTGCGCCAGCGTCTCGTCGTCGTACCGCCGCAGGAACGCCTGTCCGTCGGTCACGATCGGCCCGTAGATCGCGCCGATCTTCCGGTTGGCCGCCTCGGTGGGGCGGACGGTCACCCGGCGACGGTCGGCGGTGTCGCGTTCCCGGGTCGCGTACCCGGCGCGTTCCAACCGGTCGATCGCGGTGGTGACGCCCCCGGTCGTCATCCCGGCCGCGACGGCCAGCTCGCCGGGGCTCGGGGGCTCCGGCGCGAACAGCAGCTCGAGGCAGCGCATGTCCGTGCGGTTCAGGCCGAGCAGGTCGGCGGCGCGCTGGTCGAGCACGTCGACCGCGCGCTGGTACGCCTGCATCGCCTCGCCGAGCTGCTCCGCCAGACCCATGGTGGGAAATTCTAGCGAACCGTCGTAAGGTATCTAGAGAATCTAGTAATCAGAGTTTCTAGAGGAGCGGGGACATGGACGTACTCGTGATCGGCGCCGGGACCGGCGGGATGTGCCTGGCACACGGCCTGCGACAAGCCGGCATCAACGTCGCCGTCTACGAGCGGGACCGCACCCGCAGCGACGGCCTGCACGGCTACCGGGTCGGCATCGACCCGCACGGCAGCCGGGCGCTCAAGGCGTGCCTGCCCGACCAGCTCTACCGCACGTTCGTGGCGACCTGCGCCCGCGCGCCGGAACACTTCGTGTTCTTCGACGAGCAGCTCCGGCCGACGCTCGCGCTGCCCCTGCGCCCGGCCACCGACGACGTCGACAGCGAGAAGTCGGTGAGCCGGATGACCCTGCGCCAGGTGCTCTTCACCGGCATGCAGGACGTCATCCACTTCGACAAGACCTTCGTCCGCTACCAGCACGAGGCCGACGGTCGCGTCACCGCACACTTCGCCGACGGGACCACCGCGACCGGCGACCTGCTGGTGGCGGCGGACGGTGTCAACTCGGCGGTACGCCGCCAGTACCTCCCCCACGCCCGCACCGAGGACACGGGCATCATCGCGATCGCCGCCAAGGTGCCGATGACACCCCGGACCACGGCGCTGCTGCCGACGCGGTTCTTCCCCGGCATCGGCATGGTCCTCGCGCCCGGCGGCAAATCCTGCATCCTGCACTGGATGGAGTTCCCCTGGGACCAGCAGGGCCGGCCGAGGAACGACGACGAACTGCTGGCGCGCTGGCCCGGCCTGCTGTTCGACAACACCCGCGACTACCTCAACTGGGGCATCGCGGCAGCGGCCGACACGTTCCCGGCGGACATCGCGACCTACGGCGGCGACGACCTCATCCGTGCCGCCCTGCGGATGACCCCGACGTGGAGCCCCCGGCTGCGCCAACTGTTCGCCCTCGGCGACCCGAGCACCGCGTTCGCCATCACCATCCGCACCTCGGTGCCGATCCCGGCCTGGCCCAGCACGAACGTCACCCTGCTCGGCGACGCCATCCACACCATGACGCCGGGCCGGGGCGTCGGTGCCAACACCGCGCTGCGCGACGCGCAGCGCCTGACCGACGAGCTGACGCTCGTCCGCGACGGGCGCAAGGGGCTGGTCGAGGCCGTCCACGACTACGAGACCCGCATGATCGAGTACGGCTTCCAGGCCGTCCGCGACTCCCGGGAGCAGATGACCGCCGACGCCCTGGTCCACAAGCCGGTGCTGGGTCGCGTCGCGCTGGCCGGCATGCGCGGCTATCTGCGCGTGGTCGACCGGGTGCCGGCGCTCAAACGCAGGATGATCGACGGCCTGTACGAGTACCGCGGCGGCCAGGACTGACCAGCACCGGGCACGGGAATACCGGTCGCGGCCTGCGCTTCCGCACCCCTACGCCCCGCCGGTCCGGACATCCGTTCGCTGGTGGGGCGGGCGGGGTTCGAACCCGCGACCGAGGGATTATGAGTCCCCTGCTCTAACCGGCTGAGCTACCGCCCCCGTACCGCGCCGGATCGTAACCCGCCCGACGAACCACCGGCCACCGCCGAAACGGTGCCACCCGTCGGCACCGTCTCGGCACGATGGGCTACGCGAGGATAACAGTCAGCAGCGGCTGCGGTGGCACCCGAATCAGCCCGCCGCGCGCAGTTCCGCGAGCACCGAACCGGCCGTACGCCAGCCGCTGGCCAGAGCCCCCTGGATGGACGGACTGTCCCGGTGGTCACCGGCCACGAAGATCCCTCCGCCGAGCGCCACCGGCTTGCGCAGCCGCCCCTGCGGGGGTGGCGCGGCGGGCAGCGCCTCGGGGACCGACACCGTCGTCAGGTGGTCCCAGTCCGCTGTGGAGCGTCCGTAGAGCCGGTCCAGTTCGGCCCGGATCGTCGGCTCGGGCGGGGCGGCGGGGCCGACCACGGAGGTCGCCACGAGGTGCCGGCCGGGCGGAGCGTACGACGGGACGGCCCGGCTGACCACCACCGTGTTGGCGACGAGTTCCCGCCGGTCGCCGTCGACGAGCAGGATCGGTTCGTCGAGCGGCGGCTCGGGGGCGCTGTGGTAGTAGGTGGTGTAGCTGTGGGTGCGTACCCGGGGCAGGGTGGGCAGCAGCGTGGTCGCCGTCGTCGGGTCGGCGGCGACCACGACGGCGCGGCAGGTGATCTCACCGGCCGGGGTGCGGACCCGGCCGGGGGCGACCGAGGTGACCGGGGTGTCGCAGGTGATCAGGTCGGCGGGCAGCGGGGCGGCCACGGCCTGCGGCAGCGCGGCCATCCCCCGGGCGGGCAGGCCGATCCGGCCCCGGACGAAGGAGCGCAGGATCATCGCCAGCACGTGGCTGGAGGTTTCCAGTTCCCGGTCGATGAGCACGCCGGACAGGAACGGCCGGATCAGCTCCTCGATGATGGTGTCGGACAGCCCGGCCCGGCGCAGGGCGGTCTCGCTGGTGGTCTCCGGCGCGCCGAGCAGCCGGTGTGCCGGCAGGGTGGCGCAGCCGGTGGCGAGGGCGGCGAAGCGCAGCCGGTCGGCCAGTGAGCCGACGCCGGCGAGCACGGTGGCGGGTGTGCCGCCGGGTTCGCGTACCGGGTGGACCAGCCGGTCGAGCCGGTCACCGCAGCGGACCAGCACCCCGGAGGTGAACCAGCCCAGGTCGAGGGTGCCCAGGTCGAGCAGGGTGCCGAGCCTCGGGTAGGCGGTGTTGAGCACCTGGAAGCCCCGGTCGAGACGGTAGCCGTCGACCGCGTCGGTGGCGACCCGGCCGCCGATCCGGTCGCCGGCCTCCAGCAGCCGCCAGGGCACCCCCGCCCGGTGCAGCCGGCGGGCGACCGCCAGCCCGGCGAGACCACCGCCGACGATCACCACGTCCGTCTCAGCGACCATGTGCCACCTCCGCGTCGTCGCGCGCCGACCGGGACAGTCGGCTCGGCCACCACACCGCGGGCCCGATGTCGTACGACAGGGCGGGTACCAGCAGCGAGCGGACCACGATGGTGTCCAGCAGTACCCCGACGGCGACCGCCACACCCAACTCGACGAGCACCACCAGCGGGAGCACGGCGAGCGCCGAGAAGGTGGCGGCGAGCACGATACCGGCCGAGGTGATCACCCCACCGGTGACGGTGAGCCCGGCCAGCACCCCGGCCCGGGTGCCCCGCCGGGCGGATTCCTCGCGTACCCGGCTCATCAGGAAGATGTTGTAGTCGATACCCAGCGCGACCAGGAAGACGAACGCGAACAACGGGAAGGACGCGTCGACCCCGGGGAAGTCCAACAGGTACGTGAAGATCAACGCGCAGAGCCCGAGGGTGGCCAGGAAGGACAGCACCACCGTCGCGATCAGCAGCACCGGCGCGACCAGCGCCCGCAGCAGCAGCGCCAGGATCACCGTGATCACCACGAGGACGACCGGGATGATGACGTTGCGGTCCCGGGTGGACGCGTCGGAGGTGTCCACGTCGATCGCGGTGAACCCGCCGACCACGGCGTCGGCGGCCGGCACCCGGTGCACCGCCTCGCGCAGGTCACGGATGGTCTGTTCGGCCGCGTCGCCGTCCGGCGGGTCGGTGAGGGTCGCCTCCAGCTGCACCCGCCCGTCGACCACCAAGGGCGGGGCGTCCGGGTTGGGCGGGCCGGCCTGGTCCCGCTGGGTGACCGGGCGGACGGTCGACACCCCGGCGACGCCCTGCGCCACCCGGGCGACCTCCCCGGCGGTCTGCTCCCGGGCGATCACCTCCTGCCCGGCGACCGAGTCGGTACGGTTGGTGAACAGCTCGGACTGGCCGAGCGAGGTCGCACCGAGCTGGGTGAGGCCGAGGGTGAGCAGCGCCAGCACCACGGCGGTGGTCAGCCAGACCACCCGGGCCCGCCGGGCGACGAAGCGGGCGATCCGGGCCCACAGCCCGTGTTCGACCTGCGGGTCGGCAAGGTCGACCCTGGGGGTACGCGGCCAGAACGCCCACCTGCCGCCGAGCACCAGCAGCGCGGGCAGGAACGTCAGCATCACCAGCAGGGTGGCGGCGATGCCGATGGCGGCCACCGGACCGAGCGCCCGGTTGGAGTTGAGGCTGGACAGCAGCAGGCAGAGCAGGCTCACGATGACGGTGGCCCCGGAGGCGGCGATGGCCGGGGCGGCACCCCGCCAGGCGGTACGCATCGCGTCCCAGGGGCGCTCGTGCCGGTGCAGTTCCTCCCGGTAGCGGGCGATCAGCAGCAGCGCGTAGTCGGTGCCGGCGCCGAAGACGAGCACCGTGAGGATGCCCTGTGCCTGCCCGTTCAGCTTGATCACGTCGTGCTCGGCCAGCTGGTAGACGAAGACCGACGCCAGCGCGTACGACATTCCCGCCGCCAACAGCGGGAACACCCACAGCACCGGGCTGCGGTAGACGACCAGCAGGATGATCAGGACCACGACCAGGGTGACCAGCAGCAGTGGCCCGTCGATGGCGGAGAAGACCTCGATCAGGTCGGCGAGCAGGCCGGCCGGGCCGGCGACGTCCACGGTGAGCCCGTCCCGGTCGCCCCCGGCGATGCTCCGCAACTCGTCGACCACCCGGCCGATCTGTTCGCCCTCGGCGTCGTCGATCGGCACCACCACCTGCAGGGCCTGCCCGTCCTGGCTGGGGATCGGTGGGGGCAGCGGCCCTGCCACCCCTTTGACCTGGGCGAAGCGGGCACTGTCGGCGACCGCCCGTTCCCTGTCGGCACCGGTGATGCCGGTGCTGCGCGCGTACACCACCAGGGCGGGGGTGGTGGGTCGGGCGACGAAGTCGGCGGCCAGGTCCTGGGCCTGGGTCGCCTCGGCGTCGGCCGGCAGGAAGGCGGCGTTGTCGTTGGTGGCGACGTCGCTAAGCCTGCCGGCGTACGGTCCGGCGATGCCGCCGACGACCAGCCAGGCCAGGACGACCGCCACGGCGGTCAGCGTGGCCGCGCCGCGGCCCCGTCCACCGGCCATCCCGGTCCACCCCTCAGTCGACGCACCGGTCGACGCGGCGCGAGTCCAGGTCGACATCCGTCATCCTGCCGCCCGGGTACGTCGTGCGGGGCCGAAACCGCCCATCCGGCGCACCCTCTTCGCGGTCAGCGCGGATCGTCGGCGGCGGGGAAGGAGATACGCGAAAAAGCCCGCCGGCGGGGCCGACGGGCGGGAGTGGAAGACTGGGCTCCCCCGTTTGGACTCGAACCAAAAACCTGCCGGTTAACAGCCGGCTGCTCTGCCAATTGAGCTACGGGGGACTGCTGCGCCGCGTCGTACCGGATCTCTCCGGCGCTCGGCGACGGCACAAGAGTACAGGACTTCGGGGGGGTTCGGTCCAGGGGGTTACTGCATTCGACCACCGTGCTACCGCCCGGAACGATCTACGCTCACAATGCGGACAATTCGTCATCCCGGCACAACCAGGTATGACTGCGGAGCAGGATGGGTAGTTAGCTGTCGACCGAGGAAAAACGTGGGGCGCGACGATGGTCGGTCCCGACCGGGCACCACCGGCGGGAGCGACGGGAGCGTCAGGTACGGAAGGAGCCGCCATGCGCGGAAAGATCATGTTTCTTGGCGGGCTGGCTGCGGGCTTCGTCCTGGGCGCCCGTGCCGGCCGGGAGAAGTACGAGGAGCTGGTCGTGCGGGGCCGCAAGGTGCTCGACCACCCGACCGTTCAGGAGGCCGCCGGAGTCGCCCAGGCTCAGGCCACCCGCCTGTACAGCGAGGGCAAGGACAAGCTCGGCCAGTCCAAGCTCGGCGAGAAGCTGCACACCGGCAACGGTGGCAAGCCGGAGTTGACCCCGGCCGACGACGCCTTCGCGGGCACCCCGGCCACCGTCGGCGCCAAGTCGGGTGTCAGCCCGACCAGCTCGACCGGCTCGACCACCACCACCCCGAAGCCCAAGGCGCCGGGCACCGGCACCAACGGCAGCACCCTCTGATCGTCCGTACGTCGTCGGGCCGGTCGCCAGGTGGCGACCGGCCCGAAGTACGTGTCAGTCCTTGCCGCTGCTGAACGCCGCGTCGAACGCCGCCGTCGGGGCGTCGAACGCCAGCCGGCGGACGAACTCCAGCGCCTCCGGCGCGCCGACCAGCCGGTCCATCCCGGCGTCCTCCCACTCCACCGAGATCGGCCCGGTGTACCCGATGGCGTTCAACGCCCGGAAGCAGTCCTCCCACGGCACGTCACCGTGGCCGGTGGAGACGAAGTCCCAGCCGCGCCGCAGGTCGGCCCAGGGCAGGTGGGAGGCGAGCCGGCCACGCCGACCGTCCCCGGTACGCACCTTCGCGTCCTTGCAGTCGACGTGGTAGATCCGGTCGGCGAAGTCGAAGATGAAGTTCACCGGGTCCAGCTCCTGCCACACGAAGTGCGACGGGTCCCAGTTGAGCCCGAACGCGGGCCGGTGGTCGATCGCCTCCAGCGTCCGCTTGGTGGTGTAGTAGTCGTACGCGATCTCGCTGGGGTGCACCTCGTGGGCGAACCGCACCCCCACCTCGTCGAAGACGTCGAGGATCGGGTTCCACCGGTCGGCGAAGTCCTGGTAGCCGCGCTCGATCATCGCCGGCGGCACCGGCGGGAACATCGCCAGCGTGTGCCAGATCGATGACCCGGTGAAGCCGACCACCGTGTCCACGCCGAGCTTCGCCGCCGCACGGGCGGTGTCCTTGATCTCCTCGGCGGCCCGCTGGCGTACCCCCTCGGGTTCGCCGTCGCCCCAGATCCGGGCGGGCAGGATGTCCTGGTGCCGCTCGTCGATCGGGTGGTCGCAGACGGCCTGGCCCACCAGGTGGTTGGAGATCGTGAAGACCTTGAGGTTGTGCTTGGCCAGCGTCTCCCGCTTGCGCTCGACGTACGAGTCGTCGGCGAGCGCCTTGTCGACCTCGAAGTGGTCGCCCCAGCAGGCGATCTCCAGCCCGTCGTAGCCCCATTCGGAGGCGAGTCGACAGACCTCGTCGAACGGCAGGTCGGCCCACTGGCCGGTGAAGAGCGTGATCGGTCGCGCCATCGTCTGTCTCCCCTGTTGTGGTGGGGATTCCTGAGCTGACCGGGGCGAGGGTGACCGGGCCGGGCCGGTACGTCGACGGCCGTGCCGGGTCACCGGTGGGTGCACACGCACCTGGGCCCAACGGGTTGCGCCTCCCGTCGGGTCACCGGCCACCCGCAGGTCGCCGCCCACCACTCTAAGCCCACCCCACCCCCCACGAAACCCCTCTCCCCCGCCCACACGCCCACACGCCCACACGCCCACGACGATCAAGAGGTTTGCGTCACGCGGGTCACCCCGTCGTGATGCAAACCTCTTGATCACCGATGCTCAGCCCGGCCGGAGGGCCCGCCGGGGCCCGGCCGAGGGCCGGGCGGGGGGCGGCACGGCCGGCCGGGTGGGTGGGACGGGGCTGGGGGGGGTTA
>NZ_JBMDWU010000212.1:0-9707 GCF_048594385.1 Micromonospora sp.
CACCCCGGCCGGGCGCCCCCGCCCGGGGGGTGGTGGGGGCCCCCCCCCCGGGGGGGGGGCCCCCCCCGGGGGGGGGCCCCCGCACCGGCGTCAGCCGGCGGCGTAGGCGTACCGCGAGGTCCGCTCGGCGAGCCAGAGCCACCGCCGCCGCACCTCGCCGCTGGTGGCCGCGACCATGCCGAGCGCGTCGGCGGACACGGCGGCCAGCGCCGCACCGGTCGCCGCCGGATCGTCGAGCAGCGCCGCACCGTCGCGGAACGCCTCCGCCTCGGCCCCGCCGCCGAACCGGGGCGCGACCTCGTCGCGCCAGAAGTCGGCCCAGGCCAGCTCCGGGTTCCAGGAGAACCGGGCGTACGCCAGGTAGCTGATCTCGGTGGTCGGGTGGTAGGCGGACGGCTCGGCGAAGATGGTCAACCCGCGCATCCCGGCCGCCCCGGACCGCCCGGCCATGTCGGCGTACATCTCGGGGACCCAGGAGTGGCGCTGCCGGTTCCACTGTGAACCGGCGTGGGTGCGCAGCACGTTCGTGGTGTGCGGGAGCCGCTCGACGTGCGCGGCGGTCAACCGGTCCCGCTGGTCGTACCAGAAGGCCCGGTTCACGCAGTACTGGTAGGCGACGTCGTCGGGCAGGTCGGCCAGGGGCTTCTGGGCGTCGAGGTCGAAGATGTTGTCCCAGTACACCTCGACGAGGTGGCGCAGCGGCACCCCGGCCGGGCCGGGCCGCCGGGCGGTCGCAAGCAGCGTCGGGTACACCGACCGCATCGCCTCGTACGACCAGGAGGTGCGCTCGCCCCCGGTGCGGGCGGCGCACCGGGCGCAGGCGCAACTGCCGTAGTCGCCGGTCTCGAAGTTGATCCCGCCCACCGGCAGGGTGTCGAGCAGCCAGTCGATGGCGTCGCGGTGCCAGGCCAGGTTGTCCGGCTGGGACGGGCAGGCCGCCATCATGTACTCGCTGGCAGGGAAGTGCAGGTCACCGAACTCGTCGATGTCGAAGCCGACCTTCTTCGGCAACTCGGCGGCGAGGTCGGGGCGTTGCCGCAGCCAGGTGGCCAGGTTGTAGCGGTGCCGGCCGTCGAAGTAGATCCCGCCGTAGGCGTTGATCCCCACCCCGGCGATGATCCGCACACCCCGGGCGTTGGCGTACTCGCACAGGTCACGGGCCGCGGCGACCCCGCCGTGGGCGTCGCGCAGCAGCCCGTACACGACGATGCCGCCGATGCGTTCCCGCGAGCAGAAGTCGACCAGGCGGCGGTAGTCGGCGCCGAACGCGTCGGCCGACTTCGCGTACGGGTTGAGCGCGCCGATCTCCTGCTGACCGAGCTGACGGGTGTCCCAGTTGGTGGAGTGGTCCCAGGTCCACAGGGTGCGCAGCGGCAGCCCGGGGGCGCTCACCGTGCTGCCCACCGGCAGCCCGGCGGGGGTGGCGGCGGCGACCAGGGCGCGGGCGGCGTACACCAGGCCGGCGAACGGATCGCCGACGAGCCGGATCTCACCCTGTTGCGGCACCTCGACGCGGTGGCCGCCCTCGGGCAGCGCCGGGTCGGCGACGAACCGGACCGGCACCGCGTCGGCACCGCCCTCACCCCACGCCGCGCGGAGCAGGTCGGCGGCGAACGGGGCGTGCTCGGCGCCGAGCACCCGTACCCCGGAAAGCTGGCGGAACGACGTCATCATGACCTCCCGATGGTCGGTGCGGTGGCGGCCAGGTAGTCGACCACGTCGATCGCGGTCCACACCCCGTGCCGCCAGTAGGGGTCCTGTTCGAGGTGGGCGCGGGCGGCGGGCGCGTCGGCGGCCCGCAGCACCAGCACCGAGGCGCGCAGGTCGGCGTGGGCCCCGACGACGAGGGCGGTGCCGTCGGCGAGCAGGTCGCGCATGTGCGCCAGGTGCGCGGCCCGGTACGGCTCCCGCCGGAGCGCGGCGTCGGCGGCGAAGGTGGCGGTGACCAGGTAGGTTGGTGTGAAGCGCAGCTCCCCGGTGGCGGTGTGGCTCACGTGTCGGCTCCGATGGCGCCGAGCAGCCGCTGCATGGCGACCCGGTAGACGGTCTGCGGGCGGCCCGCGCCGGTGCTGACGTGCACCCCGACCTCCTCGGCGAAGCCGGCCGCGCGTAGCGCGTTGAGCAGCCGGCGGGCCGAGCGGGCCTCCACCCCGTACGCGTCGGCGAGGCCCCGGGCGGTGATCTGGTCGGGGTCCATCTGGTGCAGCGCCTCCAGCAGCCGCCGGGTGGACAGCGGGCCGATCCGGAGCTGCTCGGAGACGCGCAGCATGCCCGGGCCGGTTTCGCGCAGCCGGGGACGCACGGTGGTCTGCCGGCTGGAGTGGACCTCCCCGTCGGGGAAGACCACGTGGGTGTCGCCGCTGTGCCGGCCCAGTGCGAGGGCCTTGCGGGCGTTGTCCTCGGCGGCGGCGATGGTGGTGCCGGCGCCGAAACCGACGGCGTGTTCGACGTCGACGCCGCGCAGGGTGAGCAGGGAGGCGTGCCCGTCGCGGTGCCGGGCCAGGGCGCTCTCCACGGTGCCCCGGGTGGTGGTGATCAGCATCGTCCGGTCGTCGACGGTGGCGAGCCGGCCGCGCATCCGTTCGGCGTGTTCCAGCAGCGCCTCGCGGACCCGTAGCCGCTGCCGTTCGGCCTGGTACGGGTCCTGTGCCCGCTGGGTGGGGGCACCGAGGTCGACCATCATGACCGCGATCTGGGTGGCCCGGGACTGGCGTACCTCGGCGGCGAGCCAGGCCCGGCGCAGCGCGTCGCGGACCGATGCCCGGGTGTGCTCGACACGCCACACCGGCACCCCGCTGTCCTCGAGGTCCCGGTGCACCGCGCCGAGGCAGGTCAGGCACGCCTCGACCGCGCCTGAGGCGTACCGTTCCCGGTGGTAGGCGGTGATCTCGTCGAGGCCGGAGAAGAGCAGCCCGGACGAGTCGGCGATGGGCAGGATCTCGGTGGGCGGCTCGACCTCGATGTCGTGGTACGTCTCCCGGACGGTCTCCGCCTCGATGGTGTCGACGCTGACCCGGGGCAGTCGTCCGCCGGTGGCCAGCAGGATCCGTGACAGCGTGCGGTAGAGGTCGATGCCGGCGTGCCGGACGTAGTCGATCTCGGCGCGCAGTTCCCCGGTGGCCGTGGCGAAGGCGTACGGGATGCGCCCGGTGAACAGCAGCACCTGGCACATCTCGTCGAGTTCGCGGGCCAGGTCGGGGGCCTGCTCCGGCCGGGTGTACGCGCGGGTGGTGATCGCCTCCGCACGGCCCTCCCCGGCCGCGACCTCCCGGACGAGCCGGATCGAGTCCTCCGGGCCGATGATGCCGATCACAATGCCTCCACGTGGTGTGCCGCTGCCCTGGTGGGTGGGGTGCTCAGCCGGTGCAGACCGTGCCGGTGAGGCCGGCGCTCGCCGACGACGCCAGCAGGACCAGCGCCGAGGCGACGTCCTCGGGGCGGCCCAGCGCGGCTTCGACGGCGGCGATCCGTCCGCCGTCGGCGCCGTTGGCCCGTGCCTCGGTGAGCGACCGCCGCATCAGTGGCGTGTCGATGTCGCCGGGGCAGAGCGTGTGCACCCTGATCCCCTGTGGACCGAGTTGGCGGGCCAGTGTGAGCGCCAGACCGTGCAACCCTCCCTTGCTCGCGCCGTAGGGTACCGAGCCGGAGCCGGTCTGCACGCCCGCCTTCGAGCCGACCAGCACGAGCACCCCGCCGTGGGGGAGCAGGTGCCGGGTGGCGTGCTTGGCGACCAGGAACGGCCCGGTGAGGTTGACGGCGATGACCTGGGCCCAGAGCGCGACCGGCACGTCCCGTACGTCGAGGCCCTGCCCGCGCATCACCCCGGCGACGTGCAGCACGGCGTCGATCCCGCCGAGGTCGGCGGCGGCGGCGTCGAGCGCCGCGGCGACCTCGGTCTCGATGGTGACGTCCACCCGGTGCGCGCAGGCCCGGCCGCCGGTGGCGCGGGCCTGCTCGGCGGCGGTGTCCGCGCCGGCGGCGTCGGCGTCGAGCACGGCGACCGCCGCGCCGGCCGCAGCGGCGGCGGCGACGGTGGCCCGGCCGATGCCGGACGCGCCGCCGACGACCACCACCCGCCGGCCGGCGAGCAGGCCGGCGGGTGCGGTGCCGGCGCCTTCCGCGCCGGTCGGCGGGTGCTCGCCGGGGGTGTCCGTGGCGGCGGGTGGGACCGTGTCGTTCACGCCCGGACCGTCCGGCGGACGGCGTCGGCGACGGTCGCCGCCTCGGGCACCACGACCGCCTGGAGGGCGGGCGCGGCGGGCATCGGCACGTCCGGGGCGGCGACCCGGGCGATCGGGGCGCGCAGGTCGGTGAAGCACTCGGTGGCGGCGCGGGCGGCGATCTCCGCGCCGAAGCCGCCGGTCAGGTTCGCCTCGTGGGCGACGACCAGCCGTCCGGTGCGGGCCACCGACGCGGCGACGGTGTCGAAGTCCAGCGGGTTGAGCCAGCGCAGGTCGACCACTTCGACGTCGATGCCCTCCTCGGCGAGGGTGCCGGCGGCGTCGAGGGCGGCGGAGACCATCCGGGACCAGGCCACGACGGTGACGTCGGTGCCGGGGCGGACCACCCGGGCTCCGCCGACGGGCTCGACCGGGGCGTCGGTGCGCACCTGACCCCGGGTCGGGTAGAGCATCCGGGCCTCGGCGACCACCACCGGGTCGTCGCTGACCACGGCGGTGCGCAGCATCTGGTACGCGTCGTCGGGGGTGGCCGGCAGGGCGACCCGCAGGCCGGGGGTGTGCGCGAAGTACGCCTCCGGCGAGTGGGAGTGCTGGGCGCATGCGCCGGGGGAGTAGCCCTGCTGCATCCGGATCACCAGCGGGGCCTTCCACCGGCCGGCGCTGGAGTAGTGGATGGTGGCGATCTGGTTGACGATCTGGTCCATCGCGACGAACGAGAAGTCGGCGTACATGATCTCGGCGATGGGGCGCAGGCCGGTCATGGCCGCGCCGAGGGCCATGCCGAGGAAACCGGTCTCGGAGATCGGGGTGTCGAAGATCCGTTCGGAGCCGAACCGCTTGTGCAGCCCCTTGGTCGCGCCGAACGGCCCGCCGGGCAGCGCGACGTCCTCGCCGAAGTAGATGGTGTCGGTCCGGCTGTCCAGGGCCCAGGTGAGGGCGGCGTTGACGGCCTGGATGTAGCGCAGCGACTCAGACATAGACGTGCTCCTCGGCGGTCGCCGGGTCCGGGTGGGGGACGGCGCGGGCGGCGGTGACGGCGGCTTCGATCTCGGCGGCCACCTCGGCGTCGATGGCGTCGAGCCGGGCGGTCAGGTCGGCGTCGGCGGCCTGGCGGATGCGGGCCAGGGGTTCGCGTTGCCGGGCGGCGGCGATCTCGCCGGCCGGGCGGTAGTGCTGGGCGTCGCCGCTGTAGTGGCCGACGAGGCGTTCGGTCATCGCCTCCACGATGGATGGGCCGGAGCCCTCCCGGGCCCGGTCGACGGCCTCGGTGACCGCCTCGGCGACTGCGTCGGGGTCGTTGCCGTCGACCACCCGGGCGGGCAGGCCGTAGCCGGGGGCCCGTTCGGCGAGCTGCCGGACGCGCACCATGTCGGAGATCCGGGACATCTCGGAGTAGACGTTGTTCTCCACCACCAGCACCAGCGGCAGGTCGAGCACGGCGGCGAGGTTGAGCGCCTCGTGCACGTTGCCCTGGTTCATCGCGCCGTCGCCGATGCTGACCACGCTGACCGCTCCGCTGCCGGTGCGCTGGGCGGTGAGCGCCGCGCCGGTGGCGATCGGCACCCCGGCGCCGACGATGGAGTTCTCGCCGACGAACCAGCGTCCCGGGTCGGACAGGTACGGCGAGGCCGCCCGTCCGCCGCACAGTGCGGAGTCGCGTCCCATCATCTCGGCGAACAGGCCGGCGAGGTCGACGCCGCGGGCGATCGCCCAGCCGTGGCCGCGGTAGGTGGCGGTGACGTGGTCGCCGTCGCGCAGCGCCCGGCACGCGCCGACCGGGATGGCCTCCTGGCCGTTGCACAGGTGGATCGAGCCCGGGATCTCGCCGGCGTCCTTGAGGGCGGTCAGCCGCTCCTCGAACCGGCGGATCCGGGCCATCAGCCGATAGTCGTCGAGCTGCCCCATCACACCCCCAGAGATAATTGAGCCCTATTCCGGCTCGTTGGTTGAGGAGCCTAGACCAGCAGTCCAGGGCTATGGAAGAGTGCACAAGCAAGTTTGTGGCCGTTATTGGTCTCTAATTGGGGGAGTCGGCATGGAGATCGTCGAGGTGGAGTCGGCGGTACGCGGGGACGCGCACTTCGTCCAGGTACGCACGTCCGACGGGCGGACCGGGGTGGGCCAGTCCGCGTGCTGGGGATACCCCGACGCGGTGCACGCCGTGGTGCAGACGTTCCGGCCGTACCTGCTCGGGGCCGACCCGGACCGGATCGAGCACCACTGGCACCACCTCTACCGGATGGGCCCGTTCCGGGGCTCGGTGCTCACCGCCGCCGTCTCCGCCGTCGACCTGGCGCTGTGGGACCTGCTGGGCAAGCGGCTCGGGGTGCCGGTGTGGCAGCTGCTCGGCGGCCGGGTGCGCGACCGCATCCGGCTGCACCTGCTGCTGCCGGGCACCGGCGCGCAGGCGCTCGCCGAACAGGCCGCCGCCGCGGTCGCCGACGGCTTCACCGCCGTGAAGTTCGACCCGCTGCCGGCCGCCTACGGCGACCTGTCCCAGGCCCGGCTGGTGGCCGAGACCGAGGCCACCACCGCCGCCGTCCGCGACACCGTCGGCCCGGACGTCGACCTGCTCATCGAGCTGCACCGCAAGCTCACCCCGTTGCAGGCGCAGGCGGTGGTGCCGGCGCTGGCCCGGCACCTGCCGCTGCTGGTCGAGGACCCGGTCCAGATCGACAGCGTGAGCAGCCAGGCCGAGGTGGGCCGGCGGGCACCGCAGGTGCCGATGGCCAACGGGGAACGGCTGCACACCATCTGGGAGTTCAAGGAGCTGCTGGCCCAGGCCGGCGCACAGTACGTCCGGCCCGACGTCGGGCTGGCCGGCGGGCTCAGCCACGCCCGTAAGATCGCCGCGCTGGCCGAGGCGCACCACGCGGCCGTGGTCACCCACAACTGCCTGGGCCCGCTGCTCACCATGGCCTCGGTGCAGCTCGACACGGTCATCCCGAACTTCGTCACCCAGGAGTACTCGCCGTTGGACGACCAGCTCGCCGACGGTCCGGCACGGGCCTGCGTCCGCCGCGAGGGCGGGTTCCTGCCGGTGCCGCAGGAGCCCGGCCTGGGCGTCACCCTCGACCTGACCGACACCGGGCCGCTGGACCTGACCGGCCGGCCGCTGACCCGCATCCCGCTGCGCGCCGACGGTTCGGTGGCGTACGCGGTCTGACGGCGGGCACCGCGACGGCCCGGCGGGGACCTCCCCACCGGGCCGTCGCGGCACGGTCGCGCCGCTCACGGCGGCGGCTGCCCCGGATGGTGGAACACCGGGTACGCCCACAGCGGCTCGCCGTCGGCGTCGGCGATCTCGGCGAACAGCTCCGACAGCGACGCCGTCCAGCGGGCCTGCACCGGCGAGGCGGCGGTCACCGCGCGGGCCTCGGCGAATCCCCGACGGGTACGCAGCACGCAGATCAGCAGCAGGTCGTGCCGGTAGATGTGGTAGTCGTAGACGCCGGCCTCGTCGAGCAGCGCGGACAGCTCCGGCCACACCCGGGCGTGCCGCCGCTCGTACTCGGCCTGCGCGCCGGGGCGCAGCCGGTAGAGGTGGCACACCTGCTCACCCGGCCCGGCCGCCCCGCTCACCGTCGCCCCCGCCGCAGCGGCCCGGCCGGCGTCACCCGGTTGCGGCCGGCCGGCGTCACCCGGTTGCGCCCGGTGGGCGTCACTTGCCGGAGCCGGCGAGCGCGCCGGAGACGAGTTGCCGTTGGAAGACCAGGTAGACGATCAGCACCGGCAGCAGCGCCACGATCAGCCCGGCGCTGACCAGCGGCACCGACACGTCGTACTGGCCGCTGAGCAGGGAGACGCCGACCATCAGCGTCTTGCTGTCCGAGCCGCCCATGATGACCAGCGGCAGCAGCAGGTCGTTCCACATCCAGACGAAGTTGAAGATGGCCAGCGCCGCGATGGCCGGGGTGGCGATCGGGGCGAGCAACCGGAACAGGATGGTCAGGTGTCCCGCGCCGTCGACCCGGGCCGCCTCGATCAGCTCGTCGGGCACCTGCTGGAAGTAGCCGGCGAGCTGGTAGGTGCCCAGCGGCAGCCCGAACGCCGCGTACGCCAGGATCAGGCCCTGGTACTGGCCGGACATGCCCAGGTCGAGCACCGTCTGGTACAGCGGGTAGATGATCGCCTGGCTGGGGATGGTGAGCGTCACGATGATCAGCAGGAAGACCACCTTCCCGCCCCGGAACCGCAGCTTGGTCACCGCGTACGCGACCAGCAGGGCGGCGAGCACCGACAGCACCAACCCGCCGAGCGTGGTGACCAGCGAGTTGAGCAGCAGCCGGGGCATGTCCATCCGGCGGAACGCCTCCAGGTAGTTCTCGAAGGTGATCCCGGCCGGCAGGCCCAGCGGGTCGTCGGCGAAACCGGACTGGGTCTTCACCGAGCTGACCACGGTGAACAGCAGCGGGTAGATCGCCGCGACGGCGACGACGACCAGCGCGAACGTCAACAGGTAGCGCCCGATCCGGGCGAAGTGGCGCGGGTTCATCGCGGCTTCCGGGTCCCCTCGGTGAACATGTGCCGGACGCTGAAGATGGACAGCACGGCGACGAAGACGAACAGGGCGATGCCGATGGCCGAGCCGTAGCCACGGTCCAGGAACTGGAAGGTGGTGAGGAAGACCAGGTACTCGGGGAGCATGGTGGCGTCCCCCGGGCCGCCCTGGGTCAGCGCGTAGATCAGCGGGAACAGCCAGATCAGCACGCCGGAGGCGCACAGCACGCTCCAGTACGCCACGGTCGGGCGCAGCATCGGCACGACCACCGACCACAACCGCCGGAAGAACCCCGCCCCGTCCAGGTAGGCCGCCTCCAGGGTCTCCTCCGGGATGGTCGCCAGGCCGGCGAGGTAGGTCATCACGCCGAGCCCGAAGAAGCTCCACAGGGCGACCGCCACCAGCGAGAACAGTGCGCTGTAGCGGCCGTTGAGCCACTCGATCGCCAACGGTTCCAGGCCGACGAAGCGCAGCAGGGCGTTCAGCGGCCCGTCGGGGGCGAGGATCTGCCGGAACATGATGCCGACCACGATCGGCGCGATGGTGTACGGCACGAAGTACACCGCCCGGAAGAACTTCCACCCGGGCGAGCGCTGGTGGATCAGCAGCGCCAGGATCAGCGGGAGCACGATCCACACCGGCAGGGTGGCCACCACCAGCAGCGCGTTGCGGAAGCTGGTGAGCACCATCGGGTCGTCGAACATCCGGGTGTAGTTGTCCGCCCCGGCGAACTCGCTGCCACCGAAGCCGCTCGACGACTCGAAGCTGGTGACCACCCCGCGGACCAGCGGCACCAGCTTGAACAGCACGGCCAGGACGAGGGCGGGGAGCACCAGCGCGGCACCGAGCCACCACTCCCGGGCCCGCCCGGGGCGGGGCGGCCGGCGGGTCGGCGCGGGCGGGGCGTCGGCGCCCACCGGGTCCGACACCGGCGCGGTGGAGATCGTCATCAGGGTTCCTCTCCCCGGGTCGGGGGGGGGGGGGGGGCGGCCGGCCGCCCCCCCCCCCCCCGGGGGGGGGCGCCC
>NZ_JBMDWU010000213.1:0-17017 GCF_048594385.1 Micromonospora sp.
CCCGTCGCACCCGGGCAGCCCCGTGCGGCGGGCCGGTCCGCGCCGGCCGACCCACCGGGCCGGGCGGGTGGCACGCGGCGCGGCGCGGCGACCGACCCGGTCGACCCACCGGGCGGGTCCGCGCGTGGCCGGTGGCCGACCGGGACGCCGTACGACGCCCGCCGGGCCTACCTCGCCGAGGTCGACGGGCGGATCGTGCACGTGTCGGTGGCCGCCCGGGACGTCCGCACCTGGGTCGACCGGCTCGGCGAACCCGCCGACTGGGCGTTCGGGCTGCCGGTGACCACCCCCACCCGGCTGCTCTGGGCCGACCCGACCTGGCGTCGCCGCATCGACCTGCCGGTGCTCTGCCAGCCCGCCGACCAGCCCCGCCTGGAGGAGCTGGTGGCCACCCTCGGCAAGGTGGCCGGGGCGCTGGCCGCCGACGACCCGCCCGGCGTCCGGCTGGCCGCCGCCGACCTGGCCCGGCTCTGCCCGTCCGTGCTGCGCCCGGCCAACCCGGGGGTACGGGTTGCGTCCCGAAGGGCCGCCTTCGCCGCCGCCCTGGACCTGCCGGTCGCACCGCCCGGCTACCGCGACGACATGCTGCTCTGCCTGGGGGTACGCCCCGCCGGCACCGTCGAGGTCGGGCTCGCCGCCGCCCGCCTGGTCAGCGGGGTGCTCCCGCTGGTGCGCCCGTACGCGGAACGGGTCGCCGAGACCGCCGGCCCGGACCTCGCCCGCGCCCTGTGCGACGGCCGGCTGGAGCGGTACGTCGCCCAGCTGTCCCGGGCGGTCGGGGACGGCCCGCAGGTGCCCGCACCGCGTGCGGGACAATCGGTAACTGTGCCCGTACCTGACTCTTCCCCCCGCGACGGCGGA
Organism: Micromonospora sp.; assembly: GCF_048594385.1. Classification (NCBI taxonomy): domain Bacteria; kingdom Bacillati; phylum Actinomycetota; class Actinomycetes; order Micromonosporales; family Micromonosporaceae; genus Micromonospora; species Micromonospora sp. The sequence continues at coordinate 862 of NZ_JBMDWU010000213.1, forward strand.
CCCGGTGGCGCGGTCCGCCCCTCCCGTCTCGACCCGGCCGTCGCCGCCCGGCTGCGCCGCACCCCGGACGGCCTGGTCGCCGCGGTCGTGCGCCAGCACGACACCGGCGAGGTGCTGATGGTCGCCTGGATGGACGACGAGGCGCTGCACCGCACCCTCACCACCGGCCGGGCCACCTACTGGTCGCGCAGCCGGCAGGAGTACTGGGTCAAGGGCGCCACCTCCGGCCACCACCAGTACGTCCGCTCGGTGGCGCTGGACTGCGACGGCGACGCGCTGCTGGTCGGCGTGGACCAGGTCGGCGCGGCCTGCCACACCGGTGAGCGCACCTGCTTCTTCACCGAACTCCCGGTCACCTCCGAGCGGGGAGCGTCCTGATGACCGACGGCGCGCTCAGCCCCGACCTGGCGGGCTTCGTCGAGGCGGCGGCCCGGTGGCGGGTGGTGCCGGTGACCCGTCGGCTGCTGGCCGACGCGGAGACCCCGGTGGGGGTCTACCGCAAGCTGGCCGGCGGGCCGGGCACCTTCCTGCTGGAGTCCGCCGAGCAGGGCGTCGGCTCGGCCGGCATGGCCTGGTCGCGCTACTCGTTCATCGGGGTGCGCAGCAGCGCCACCCTGGTCGAACGGGACGGCGTCGCGCAGTGGACCGGCACCCCGCCGCCCGGCGTGCCGGTCTCCGGCGACCCGGTGCACGTGCTGCGGGAGACCGTCGCGGCGCTCGCCGGTGGGACCCCGGACCCGGCCGCCGGTCTGCCGCCGCTGACCGGCGGCATGGTGGGCTACCTGGGGTACGACCTGATCCGCCGGTTCGAGCGGCTGCCCGAGCTGACCGAGGACGACCTCGGCCTGCCGGAGCTGGGCATGATGCTCGCCACCGACCTGGTGGTGCTGGACCACTACGACGGGTCGGCGATCCTGGTCGCCAACGCGGTGCTGCCGTCGCTGGATGACCCGGACCGGGCCGAGCGGGTCACCGCCGCCTACCACCACGCGGTGGGACGGCTCGACGCGATGACCACCGCGCTGTCCCGACCGATTCCGCCCATGATCTCGACGGTGGGCCGGCCGCCGGCCGGTGACGTGGTCAGCCGGACCCCGGACGGCGGGTACCCGAAGGCGGTCGAGGCGGCGAAGGAGGCGATCCGGGCCGGCGAGTGCTTCCAGATCGTGCTGGCCCAGCGCTTCGAACGGGCCACCGACGCAGACCCGCTGGACGTCTACCGGGTGCTGCGGACCACCAACCCGAGCCCGTACATGTACCTGCTGCGCTTCGACGGGTTCGACATCGTCGGCTCGTCCCCGGAGGCGCACCTCAAGGTCAACGCCGACACCGACGGGCAGCGCCGGGCGATGCTGCACCCGATCGCCGGGACCCGGCCGCGCGGGGCCACCCCGGTGGCCGACGCCCGGCTCGCCACCGAGCTGCTGGCCGACCCGAAGGAACGCGCCGAGCACGTGATGCTGGTCGACCTGGGCCGCAACGACCTGGGTCGGGTGTGCCAGCCGGGCACCGTGCAGGTGCCGGAGTTCGCCACCATCGAGCGGTACAGCCACGTGATGCACATCGTCTCGACGGTGGTGGGCACCCTGCGCGAGGACCAGACGGCGTTCGACGCGTTGGCCGCCACCTTCCCCGCCGGCACCCTGTCCGGGGCGCCGAAGGTGCGGGCCATGGAGATCATCGAAGGGTTGGAGCCGGTGCGCCGGGGCCTCTACGGCGGCACCGTGGGCTACTTCGGGTTCGGTGGCGACCTCGACATGGCGATCGCGATCCGGACCGCGCTGATCCGCGACGGCCGGGCGTACGTGCAGGCCGGGGCGGGGGTGGTGGCCGATTCCGATCCGGCCGCCGAGGACCAGGAGACCCGGAACAAGGCCGCCGCCGTGCTGGCCGCCATCGCCGCCGCCGAGACCCTGCGACCGGCGCGGTGAACGGCACCGGGGCCACCGCGACGACGACGGCCGACGGCCCGTCGACCGGCCGGCGCGAGCTGACGTACGCGGTGCTGCTCTGCCTGGCCGGCGCGGGCCTGGCGGCCTGGGCGGCGACCCGGACCTGGTCGGTGGAGGTGCTCGCCCGGGGGACGCTGCCGCCGAGCCGGCAGGAGCGTTCCGGGGCGGACCTGCTGCCGTGGCTGTCGGCGTTGGCGCTCGTCGCGTTGGCCGGCGGCGGCGCGGTGCTGGCCACCCGGGGGCGGGTACGACGGCTGCTGGGTGGCCTGGTCGCCCTGCTCGGCCTGGCGGTGGCGGCCGGTGGCGGCTACGGGCTGGTCGCCACCGGCGGCGTCGAGGTGCACCGGCAGTGGCCGGCGCTCTGCCTGCTCGGCGGGCTGGTGGCGGCCGGCGGAGGGCTGCTCACCGCGCGGCGCGGCGCGGCCTGGCCGGCGATGGGCGCGCGTTACGAGCGGACGGTCCGCGCCGAAGGGCCGGCCCGGTCGGGTGGCCGGTCGATCGCCGAGGGCGGCAACCGGGAGGCGTGGGACGCGCTCGACCGGGGTGAGGACCCGACGGTCAGCTGACCGGCTGCGGCGCGCGGGCGGCCTGCCGGTCCCGGGTCGCGGCCCGGCTCGCGGCCAGCTCGGCGACCCGGCGGTCCAGGGCGGCGCGCGGGTCGGCGCGGGCCCGGTCGGCGCAGACCGCCTCCCAGGCGTTGCCCCGCGCGGTACGCACCCGGCCCTCGCCCACCACGACGCGTTCAACCGTGTGCACCACCTCGACGGCCAGCGAGGCGACGGTCCGGGAGATGGTGGTGAGTCCGATGCCGGCGTTCGGCCCCGCAGTGCTCATAGGTCACCCCGCACGATGAGATCCGATGGTGGGCAGGCGCATCGTCGAGTCTGCCCGACACCGATGCTGCCGGGCTCACGTTTCGCCCGGGTGACGGCCCGGTCAACGGCCCCCACCTGCGTTGCGGGGCCCTCCTTGAGCTTGGTCACAGCCGTCGGGCCGGACCGGTCGAGCTGCGCGCCGGGCCCGGACGTGATCTCATAGCGTATGGGCATCGATCGATGGTCCGGGGCGGCCCGGACGACGGGTGTCGATGACACCCACCGACGGGCCTGGTGGCGCTGCGTGACATTCCGTTCACCGGAGTTCCGGCATCATGCCACAGCCCATCTCGTGAGGAGCGCCATACCCCCGGCGTCTGTCGCCAGGTGGCGCCCCCTAGCATCGGCCCATGACACCCGGAGAGGGGAGTCCGTTGGTGACTGCTGAGCATGCGCACGCAGAGGGGGACGGGGCCGGTTCGGCGGCGTCCGCAAGCGTGCTCGACGAGATCCTGGCCGGCGTCCGCGAGGACGTGGCCCGGCGGCAGGAGCAGCTTCCGCTGGAGCGGCTGCGCGAACTTGCCGCCGCCGCGCCGCCACCGCTGGACGCGTACGCGGCCCTGCGCAAGCCGGGCGTGGCCGTGATCGCCGAGGTGAAGCGTTCCTCGCCGAGCCGGGGACGGCTGGCCGAGATCGCCGACCCGGCCGAGCTGGCCGGCGAGTACGCCTCCGGCGGCGCCCGGGCGATCAGTGTGCTGACCGAGGGGCGCTGGTTCGGCGGTTCCCTCGACGACCTGGCGGCCGTCCGGGCCGCCGTGCAGGTGCCGGTCCTGCGCAAGGACTTCGTGGTCTCCAGCTACCAGGTGCACGAGGCGCGCGCGCACGGTGCCGACCTGGTGCTGCTGATCGTCGCCGCGCTGGAGCAGAACGCCCTGGTCGGGCTGCTGGAGCGGATCGAGTCGCTGGGCATGTGCGCGCTGGTCGAGGTGCACACCGAGGAGGAGGCCGACCGGGCCCTGGAGGCCGGCGCGCAGGTGATCGGGGTCAACGCCCGCGACCTGCGTACCCTGGAGGTCGACCGGTCGGTGTTCGAGCGGATCGCCCCCGGCCTGCCCAGCAGCGTCGTCAAGATCGCCGAGTCGGGGGTGCGGGGCCCGCACGACCTGATCCGGTACGCCTCGGCCGGCGCCGACGCCGTCCTGGTGGGCGAGGGGCTGGTCACCCAGAAGAGCCCCCGCGAGGCGGTCGCCGAGCTGGTCAACGCCGGGAATCACCCGGCCACGCCCCGCCCGGCGCGCTGACCCCGACGGGCAGATCCGCGCAGCGAGAGGACATCGCGATGAGCGAGCGATTCGTCACCGGCGACGCGACGGTGCGTCGGCGCGCGACCGGCCGGGGAGCGGCGGCATGAGCGCCGACGAGGCGGTCGAGCGGTTCCCCGACTCCGCCGGTCACTTCGGCCGTTTCGGTGGCCGGTTCGTCCCCGAGGCGCTGGTCGCGGCGCTCGACGAGCTGGACGCCGCGTACCGCAAGGCGATGACCGACGAGGAGTTCCGCGCCGAGTTCGACGCCCTGCTGCGCGACTACGCCGGCACCCCCTCGCTGCTCTACCCCGCCGAGCGGTTCTCCGCCAAGGTCGGCGCCCGGGTGCTGCTCAAGCGGGAGGACCTCAACCACACCGGCGCGCACAAGGTGCGCAACGTGCTGGGCCAGGCGCTGCTGACCCGGCGGATGGGCAAGCGCCGGGTGATCGCCGAGACCGGCGCCGGCCAGCACGGGGTGGCCACCGCCACCGCCGCCGCCCTGTTCGACCTCGAGTGCGTGGTCTACATGGGCGAGGTGGACACCGAGCGGCAGGCGCTCAACGTGGCCCGGATGCGGATGCTGGGGGCCACCGTGATCCCGGTGACCACCGGCTCGCGCACCCTCAAGGACGCGATGAACGAGGCGATGCGGGACTGGGTCGCCAACGTCGACGACACCCACTACCTGATCGGCACCGCCGCCGGGCCGCACCCGTTCCCGGAGCTGGTCCGGGACTTCGTGCGCGGCATCGGCGACGAGGCCCGCCGGCAGTGCCTCGACCTGACCGGCGCGCTGCCCGACGCGGTGCTGGCCTGCGTCGGCGGCGGCTCCAACGCGCTGGGCATCTTCCACGCGTTCGTCCCCGACACCGAGGTGCGGCTGTCCGGCGTCGAGGCCGGCGGCGAGGGCGTGGAGACCGGCCGGCACGCGGCCAGCATCACCGGCGGCACCTCCGGGGTGCTGCACGGCACCCGCACCTACGTGCTGCAGAACGCCGACGGCCAGACCATCGAGTCGCACTCCATCTCCGCCGGCCTGGACTACCCCGGGGTCGGCCCGGAGCACGCCTGGCTGCACGACACCGGACGGGCCCGCTACCAGCCGGTGACCGACGCCGAGGCGATGGCCGCGTTCGAGCTGCTCTGCCGTACCGAGGGGATCATCCCGGCGATCGAGAGCGCGCACGCCCTGGCCGGCGCGGTGCAGATCGCCCCGCAGCTCGCCGCCGAACTGGGCCGGGAACCGGTCCTGGTGGTCAACCTCTCCGGCCGGGGCGACAAGGACGTGCACACCGCCGGTGAATACTTCGGCATCCTCGACAAGGAGCAGTGAGACCGTGAGCCGGATCGGGGTGGCCTTCGACAAGGCCCGCGCCGACGGGCGGGCCGTCCTGGTCGGCTGCATGCCGGCCGGGTTCCCCACCGTCGAGGGCAGCATCGCCGCGATGACCGCGATGGTCGAGGCCGGGGTGGACGTCATCGAGGTGGAGATCCCCTACTCCGACCCGGTGATGGACGGCCCGGTGATCCAGAAGGCCAGCGACATCGCCCTGGCCGGTGGCGTCCGCACCGCCGACACGCTGCGCATCATCGAGGCGGTCGCGGCCACCGGCGCCCCGGTGGTCACCATGACCTACTGGAACCCGATCGAGCAGTACGGGGTGGACGCGTTCGCCCGTGACCTGGCCGCCGCCGGGGGCACCGGCCTGATCACCCCGGACCTGATCCCCGAGGAGGCCGGCGAGTGGCTGGCCGCCTCGGACGCGTACGGCCTGGACCGGACGTTCCTGGTCTCCCCGTCGTCGACCGACGCCCGGCTGCGGATGACCGTCGAGCACTGCCGGGGCTTCGTCTACGCGACCGCCATCATGGGGGTCACCGGGGCCCGGTCGCAGACCTCCGACGCCGCACCGGTGCTGGTCTCCCGGGTGCGGGAGGCCAGCGAGCTGCCCGTCGGGGTGGGGCTCGGCGTCGGCACCGGCGCGCAGGCGGCCACCGTCGCCGGGTACGCCGACGGGGTGATCGTGGGCAGCGCGCTGATCCGCCGGCTGCTGGACGCGCCGGACCTCGACGCGGGGCTGGCCGCCCTGCGTACCCTCTCCGCCGAACTCGCCGAGGGCGTCCGCAACCCGGCCCGCTGACCCGCCCGCCCCCGGCCCGGGGGCGATCGCACGGGCGCGCCGGTGACCCGACCGGTCTCCCGACCACGGCGCACCGCCGTGCCACGGGCCGGGCCGACGCGCGCGGATCACCGGGCCGGACCGCCGCGCGGCCGGTCGGGCCGGGGCTCTGACCGGACCGGGGTGCCACGGCGGGCGTCCGCAGCGGTAGCCTGTGCACCCGTGACCCTCGTCTCGATGACGCCCCTGGCGGCGCTGCCCAGCCCGACCACCGCCGTCTGGCAGCTCGGGCCGGTCCCGCTGCGGGCGTACGCCCTCTGCATCGTCGCCGGCATCGTGGTCGCCTGCCTGGTGACCGAGCACCGGCTGCGCCAGCGGGGCGTCGCCCCCGGCGCGGTGCTCGACATCGCGGTGTGGGCGGTCCCGACCGGCATCATCGGCGCCCGGATCTACCACGTCGTCACCTCACCCGAGAAGTATTTCGGCACCGGCGGTGACCCGTGGAAGGCGTTCGCCATCTGGGAGGGCGGTCTCGGCATCTGGGGGGCGGTGGCCGGTGGCGCGGTCGGCGCCTGGATCGCCGCCCGGCAGCTCGGCATCCCGCTGACGGTGGTGGCCGACGCCCTGGCCCCGGGCCTGCCGCTGGCCCAGGCGGTGGGTCGGCTCGGCAACTGGTTCAACAACGAGCTGTACGGCGGGCGGACCACCCTGCCGTGGGGCCTGGAGATCCACCGGATGGACCCGGACAACCCCGGGCACGCGCTGCGCGACGACGCCAACCAGCCCATCCTGGAACCCGGCCTCTACCATCCGACGTTCGCCTACGAGGCGCTGTGGAACCTCGGTGTCGCCGGCCTGGTGTTCGCCCTGGACCGGCGGTTCAAGCTGGGACGCGGCCGGGCCTTCGCGCTCTACGTGATGGGTTACACCGCCGGCCGGTTCTGGATCGAGCTGATGCGCACCGACGAGGCGAACCGCATCCTCGGCCTGCGGCTCAACGTGTGGACCGCCGGGTTGGTCTTCGTCGGCGCGTTGATCTACTTCCTGCGGGTACGGGGGCCCCGCGAGTACCTGATCCCGCTCCCCACCCCCGCCTCCGGACCCGCCGGTGACGGTGGCGACGTCTCCCAGGTCGACCTCTCCGCCACCGGCAAGGGGTCCCCGACGGCTCCGCCGGCGGGGTACCGGGTGGTCGACGAGGAACAGTTCACCGCGTACCGGGAACGCGGGGTGCTGCCCGAGGCGCCGGGCGATCCGGCAGCCGACGACCGGTCAGCCGGGTCGCGGGACGGTGACCCTGACACCGACGACCGGCCCACCGACGCCGACGCCGACGACCGGCCTTCCGGGGCCGACAGCGGCGACGGGCCCGCCGGAGCCGACCGGTCCGCCGGTGCCGGTGGCCGGTCCACCGACCGGGACAGCTGAGCGGGCGCGGCGTGCGCAGCGCGGTGGTGGTCGGCGCGGGCCTCGGCGGTCTGGCGGTGGCCGGCGCGCTGGCCCGCTCCGGATGGCGGGTCACCCTGCTGGAACGGGCCGACCGGGTGCGCCCCGAACCCACCGCCGTGGTGCTGTGGCCCAACGGGGTACGCGCGTTGCAGGTGCTCGGCGTCGGTGCCGGCCTGGACGCCATCGCGACCCCGCTGCCCGACGGCGGTATCCGCCGCCCCGACGGCCACTGGCTGGTGCAGCCCCGGCCCACCCCGGCCGACCGGATGCCGGTGGTGGTGCACCGGGAGGACCTGCACGACGCGCTGATCGCCGGCCTCGGTGACCGGGTCGAACTGCGTACCGGGGTCGCCGTGGACCACGTCCGGGCCGATGCCGCCGAGCGGCCCGGGGTGGGGTGCAACGGCCAGTTCGTCGAGGCGGACCTGGTGGTCGCCGCCGACGGCACGGACAGCGTGCTGCGCCGCCAGCTCGCCCCCGAGGCCGCCGTGGTCAGCTCCGGCTGTGCCTCCTGGCGGGCGGTGATCCCCTGGTACCGGGCACCCGTGCCGGCCGACCAGCCGGTCGGGGGTGAGGTGCTGGGCGCCGGCTACCGGTTCGTGGCCGCCTCGCTGGGGGAGCGCGGCTCCTCCGGGGCGTCCCGCCGGGGTGGCGTCTACTGGGGGGCCCCCGCCGCCGGTGCGCCCCGGCCGGAGCCACCGCAGACCCAGCTCGCCCTGCTGCAACGCTGGTACGCCGGCTGGCCCGCGCCGATCGGTGAGCTGCTGGCCGCCACCGAACCCGCCGACCTGGTGCAGCAGGAGATCCGGGAGCTGCGCCCGCTGCCCCGGGCGTACGGCTTCCCGGCCGGGCCGGGCGGGGTGGTGCTGCTCGGCGACGCCGCCCACGCCATGCCGCCGCACCTGGGGCAGGGCGCCTGCCTGGCGTTCGAGGACGCGGCCACCCTGTCGTCGTTGCTGCGCGAGTCCCGGCTCCCCGACGCCGTGCTGGCGTACGACCGGGTGCGGCGTCCCCGCGCGGCCACCGTGGTCCGGCAGACCCGGCGGATGTCGGCGGTGCTCCAGACCCGGGGTCGGCTGGCCCTGCGCGCCCGTGACGCGGCCCTCGGCACGATCACCCCCCGCCTGCTCTCCGGCGCCGCCGCCACCGCCGCCACCTGGCGTCCCCCCACCCCCTGAACCGCCGCCTCCCGCGCCCGCCCCGACCCCTTCGGGCGGTGGTCGCCCTTCGGACGGCGGCCCCCTTCGGGCGGTGATCAAGAGGTTTGCGCCACGGTGAGCGCCCGAGGTGACGCAAACCTCTTGATCAACCCGCAAACCTCTTGATCACCGGGGGCAGCGCGGGGTGGGGCAGCGCCGGGGTGGGGGTCAGATGAGGGCGGTGGGTTCGGCTATGCAGGCGGTGCCGATACGGCGGAAGCCGACGCGCAGGTAGATCCGGGCGACGTCCTCGCTGCCGGCGGAGAGGAAGACCAGGTCGGTGCCGGCGGCCCGCAGGGTGCGGGCCAGGGTGGCGGTGACCGCGGCAGCGAGCCCCCGGCGGCGGGCGGCCGGCAGGGTGGCCACCCCGGCGATCTCGGCGACGTCGTCGACCCGCATCGCCATTCCGCTGGCCAGCACCCCGTCCTGCGGCGTCCCGGCGACCGCCGACAGCCGGCGGCCGGCGGCGATCGCGGCCCGCTCCTCGTCCAGCGCGGCCACGTCCAGTTCGGTCATCGCGGCGTCCCGTTCGGCCGGGCCGGCGTCGCCGGGGACGGTGCCGGCGGCGGAGAACCCGACCGCGGCGACCGCGCGCCGGGCCGCCACGTCGAGCGCGAAGCCGGGCGCGTCCGGGTCCAGCACCCGCACCGGTACGTCGGTGAGCGTCGCCGGGTCGGACGGTTCGGCCTGCGGGTCGAGGACCATCAGCGGGGCCTCCAGCACGCTCAGGCCGGCGGCCCGGGCGGTGGCGAGCAGGTCCGGGGTGGTCTCGTGCACCCACTCGAACGCCTCGGGCAGGCCCAGCTCACGCTGCCGTTCCCGGACGGTGTGCAGGTCGGCCAGCGACGGTGGCGTGTCGGCGTCGAGGCGGGGGCGGGCATAGAACGGCCAACCGGCCCCTTCCCGCGCGAACAGCACCAGACCACCGTGTTCCTCGGCGCGGGCGGCGTCCCGGGGCACCGCGTCGTAGAAGCGTTCCAACCGGTCGAACAGGTCGCGGTGCGCAGGATCCACCGCGCGAGACTACACGTCCCAGAGTCTGGAAGGTGTGATCAATCCGCACTGGCCCTGCCCGGGTCGCCCTAACGTAGACTCAACAGACCGCCCAGGGCCGACGTCGTCCCGACCATGAAACAACCTGAGTGACGACAGGAGACCCGGTGGCCCTTCCGTACCCGCACAGCCCGCAGCCGGTCCCTTCCGCGACCGGTCTGTACGACCCGGCGCACGAGCACGACGCGTGCGGGGTGGCCTTCGTGGCCGACCTCTACGGGCGGCGCTCCCACGCGGTGGTGGCGAACGGCCTCGGCGCGCTCTGCCGGCTCGACCATCGCGGCGCCCGGGGCGCCGAGCAGAACACCGGCGACGGCGCGGGCATCATGATCCAGGTGCCGGACGCGTTCCTGCGCGCGGTGGTGGACTTCCCGCTGCCCCCGGCCGGCCAGTACGCCACCGGCCTGGTCTTCCTGCCCGACGACGACGGCGGTGAGGCCCGCGCCCGTCAGGTGGTGGAGAAGTACGCCCTCGTCGAGGGGGCCGAGGTGCTCGGCTGGCGCGACGTGCCGACCGACCCGAGCGGGCTGGGTGAGACCGCGCTGGCGGCGATGCCCCGCATCCGGCAGCTCTTCCTGGCCGCGCACCGGCTCACCGACACCCCGGCCGGCCCGGCCGGCTCCCCGCTGTCCGGCATCGACCTGGACCGGGTGGCGTTCTGCGTGCGCAAGCAGGCCGAGCGGGAGACCGCCGAGCGGGGGGTGACCGCCTACTTCCCGTCGCTGTCGGCGCGGACGATGACCTGGAAGGGCATGCTCACCCCCGACCAGCTGCCGGAGTACTTCCCGGAGCTGACCGACGAGCGGGTCGACAGCGCGATCGCGCTGGTGCACTCCCGGTTCTCCACCAACACGTTCCCGTCCTGGCCGCTGGCCCACCCGTACCGGTTCATCGCGCACAACGGCGAGATCAACACGATCCGCGGCAACCGGAACTGGATGCAGGCCCGCGAGGCGCTGCTGCGCAGCCCGCACCTGCCCGGCAACATCCGCCGGGTGTTCCCGGTCTGCACCCCGGCCGCCTCCGACTCGGCCAACTTCGACGAGGTGCTGGAGCTGCTGCACCTGGCCGGCCGGAGCCTGCCGCACGCGGTGCTGATGATGATCCCGGAGGCCTGGGAGAACGACCCGGCGATGCGCCCGGACAAGCGCGCGTTTTACCGGTTCCACGCCAGCCTGATGGAGCCGTGGGACGGGCCGGCGTCGGTCGCCTTCACCGACGGCGAGATCGTCGGGGCGGTGCTGGACCGCAACGGCCTGCGGCCGGGCCGCTGGTGGCGGACCGCCGACGGGCTGGTGGTGCTGGGCAGCGAGGCGGGCGTGCTCGACCTCGACCCGGCCACGGTGGTCGCCAAGGGCCGCCTCCAGCCGGGCCGGATGTTCCTGGTCGACACGGTCAACGGCCGGATCGTCTCGGACGACGAGATCAAGACCGAGCTGGCCGCCGCCCAGCCGTACGACGAGTGGCTGCACGCCGGCCTGATCGATCTCGGTGACCTGCCCGCCCGGGAGCACGTGGTCTACACCCACGACTCGGTGCGTCGCCGGCAGCAGACCTTCGGCTACACCGAGGAGGAGCTGAAGATCCTGCTCGCCCCGATGGCCCGGACCGGGGCGGAGCCACTCGGCTCGATGGGCACCGACACCCCGATCGCGCCGCTGTCGACCCGGCCCCGGCTGCTCTACGACTACTTCCACCAGCTTTTCGCCCAGGTCACCAACCCGCCGCTGGACGCGATCCGGGAGGAGCTGGTGACCAGTCTGGCGTCGACCATCGGCCCGGAAGGCAACCTGCTGGACCCGGGTGCGGCGAGCTGCCGGCAGATCGTGCTGCCCTACCCGGTGATCGACAACGACGAGCTGGCGAAGATCCTCTCCGTCGACGAGGACGGCGACCTGCCCGGCTTCAAGGCGGTCCGGGTCTCCGGCCTCTACCGCCTCCGCGACGGCGGGGCCGGCATCAAGGCCCGGCTGACCGAGATCTGCCGGCACGTCTCCGAGGCGATCGAGGACGGCGTCCGCATCCTGGTGCTGTCCGACCGGGACTCCAACGCCGACCTGGCGCCGATTCCGTCGCTGCTGCTGACCGCGGCGGTGCACCAGCACCTGGTGCGGGAGCAGACCCGGACCCAGGTCGCGCTGGTCGTGGAGTCCGGTGACTGCCGCGAGGTGCACCACGCGGCGGTGCTCATCGGGTACGGCGCGGCGGCGGTCAACCCCTACCTGGCCTTCGAGTCGGTGGAGGACATGATCGCCACCGGGGCGCTGGTCGGGGTGGAGCCGGGCAAGGCGGTCCGCAACTACGTCAAGGCGCTCGGCAAGGGCGTCCTCAAGATCATGTCCAAGATGGGCATCTCGACGGTGTCGTCGTACTGCGGCGCGCAGGTCTTCGAGGCCGTTGGCCTGGACACCCGGCTGGTCGACCGCTACTTCCGGGGCACCCCCAGCACCATCGGCGGGATCGGGCTGGCCGGGATCCACACCGAGGTCGCCGCCCGGCACGCGCAGGCCTGGCCGACGCCCGGCACCGTCGGCTCCACCCGGCTGGAGGTGGGCGGCGAGTACCAGTGGCGGCGCGAGGGTGAGCTGCACCTGTTCAACCCGGAGACGGTCTTCCTGCTCCAGCACGCCACCCGCAGCCGGCAGTACGACGTGTTCCGCCAGTACACCGCCAAGGTCGACGAGCTGGCCGCGCAGGCCGGTTCCCTGCGCGGGCTGTTCACCCTGCGGACCGGGCTGCGCCCGGCGGTGCCGATCGAGGAGGTCGAGCCGGCCACCGAGATCGTCAAGCGGTTCGCCACCGGCGCCATGTCGTACGGGTCGATCTCGGCGGAGGCGCACGAGACGCTGGCCATCGCGATGAACCGCCTCGGCGGCAAGTCCAACACCGGCGAGGGCGGCGAGGACGTCGACCGGCTGCACGACCCGGCCCGCCGCTCGGCGGTCAAGCAGATCGCCAGCGGACGCTTCGGGGTGACCAGCGAATACCTGGTCAACGCCGACGACCTCCAGATCAAGATGGCGCAGGGCGCGAAGCCCGGCGAGGGTGGGCAGCGACCCGGCAACAAGGTGTGGCCGTGGATCGCCCGCACCCGGCACGCCACCCCCGGCGTCGGCCTGATCTCCCCGCCGCCGCACCACGACATCTACTCCATCGAGGACCTCGCCCAGCTCGTGCACGACCTCAAGTGCGTCAACCCGGCCGCCCGGGTGCACGTCAAGCTGGTCAGCGAGGTCGGTGTGGGCACCGTCGCGGCCGGGGTCGCCAAGCTCAAGGCCGACGTCATCCTGATCTCCGGGCACGACGGCGGCACCGGTGCGTCCCCGCTCAACTCGCTCAAGCACGCCGGCACCCCGTGGGAGCTGGGCCTGGCCGAGGCGCAGCAGACGCTGCTGCTCAACAAGCTGCGCGACCGGGTCACCGTGCAGGTCGACGGGCAGCTCAAGACCGGCCGGGACGTCCTGGTCGCGGCGCTGCTCGGCGCGGAGGAGTTCGGCTTCGCCACCGCCCCGCTGATCGTCGAGGGCTGCGTGATGATGCGGGTCTGTCACCTCGACACCTGCCCGGTCGGCATCGCCACCCAGAACCCGGTGCTACGCGAGCGCTTCACCGGCCGGCCGGAGTTCGTGGAGAACTTCTTCCTCTTCCTCGCCGAGGAGGTCCGCGGCTACCTGGCCGAGTTGGGCTTCCGCAGCATCGAAGAGGCGATCGGGCAGACCGAGGTGCTCGACGTCGTACCGGCGATCGACCACTGGAAGGGCCACGGCCTCGACCTGGCCCGCGTGCTGCACACCCCCCAGCTGCCGGAGGGAGCTGCCCGGCGCGGCATCCGCGCCCAGGACCACGGTCTGGAGCAGGCCCTGGACAACGAGCTGATCGCGCTGGCCGAGCCGGCGCTGCGCGACGGCAGCCCGGTCCGGGTGGAGGTGGCGGTGCGCAACGAGCACCGCAGCGTCGGCGCGATGCTCGGCGGCGAGGTGACCCGCCGGCACGGCGGCGCCGGCTTGCCCGACGACACCGTCGAGTTCGTGCTGCGCGGCACCGCCGGGCAGTCCTTCGGCGCGTTCCTGCCGCGCGGGGTGACCCTGCGGCTGCACGGCGACGCCAACGACTACGTCGGCAAGGGGCTCTCCGGCGGCCGGATCGTGGTCCGCCCGGACGCCGCCGCGCCGTTCGTCGACCCCGAGGCCGCCACCGGGCAGCGCGCCGAGGACCAGATCATCGCCGGCAACACCATCCTGTCCGGGGCCACCGGCGGCGAGCTGTTCCTGCGCGGCCGGGTGGGGGAGCGGTTCGCGGTCCGCAACTCCGGCGCGGTGACCGTCGTCGAGGGCGTCGGCGACCACGGCTGCGAGTACATGACCGGTGGCACGGTGGTGGTGCTCGGCGAGACCGGTCGCAACTTCGCCGCCGGCATGTCCGGCGGTACGGCGTACGTGCACCGGCTCGACACCGGGCGGGTCAACACGGAGCTGGTCGACCTGTCCCCGCTGCGTGACGCCGAGCGGGAGCTGCTGCACGACCTGGTACAGCGGCACGTCGCCGAGACCGACTCGGCGATCGGCGCGGAGCTGCTCAAGCGCTGGCCGGATGCGGTACAGGAGTTCACGGCCGTGGTCCCGAGGGACTACCGCCGGGTGATGGAGATCATGAAGGCCGCCGAAGCCGCCGGCCGCGACGTCGACGACGCGGTCATGTCTGCGCTGACCGCGTCGGTGCCGCCCGTCCCGCGGGTGGTCGCCCAGGAGGTGGCTCGTGCCTGACCCGAACGGTTTCCTGCGCTACGAGCGGCGGCTGCCGGCCCGTCGACCGGTGGCGGTGCGGATCACCGACTGGCGGGAGGTCTATCCGCCCGCCGGGGAGGAGCTGATCCGCGAGCAGGCCACCCGGTGCATGGACTGCGGCATCCCGTTCTGCCACGACGGCTGTCCGTTGGGCAACCGCATCCCGGACTGGAACGACCTGGTCCGCACCGGCAGTTGGGACGCGGCGGTCGAGTCGCTGCACGCCACCAACAACTTCCCCGAGTTCACCGGCCGGCTCTGCCCGGCGCCCTGGGTGGCGGCCTGCGTGCTGGGCCTGGGCGGCCAGCAGCCGGTCACCATCAAGCAGGTCGAGGTGGAGATCGCCGACGCGGCGGTGGCCCGGGGCGGGCTGAACCCCCGCCCGGGGGCGGCGGCGACCCGGGGGGCGGTCGCCGTGGTCGGCTCCGGGCCCGCCGGGCTCGCCGCCGCCCAGCAGCTCGCCCGCGCCGGTCACGCCGTCACCGTGTACGAGCGGGACGACGCGATCGGTGGTCTGCTCCGCTACGGCATCCCCGACTTCAAGCTGGAGAAGCAGCACATCGACAGGCGGCTGGCCCAGCTCGCCGCCGAGGGCGTGCAGTTCCGCACCGGGGTGAACGTCGGTGTCGACGTGACCGCCGAGGAGTTGCGGGCCCGGCACGACGCGGTGCTGTTGGCGTGTGGCGCGCTGCAGGGGCGGGACACCCCGGAGACGCCCGGTCGGCCGCTGCGCGGCGTGCACCAGGCGATGACCCACCTGGTCGCGGCGAACCGGGTGGTCGCGGCGGCCGGGGACGGGCGGCCCGCGCCGGCGGTGCTGCCCGACGGCACGCCGATCGACGCGGCCGGCAAGCACGTGGTGATCATCGGTGGTGGCGACACCGCCGCCGACTGCCTGGGCGTGGCCCACCGGCAGGGCGCGGCCGGTGTCCACCAGCTCGACCTCTACCCCGAGCCGCCGCACGGCCGCGACGCCGAGCGGGACCCGTGGCCGACCTGGCCGTGGGTGCTGCGCAACTACCCGGCGCACGAGGAGGGCGGTGAGCGGGTCTTCGCGGTGGCGGTGCAGGAGTTCGTGGACGACGGCACCGGCCAGGTCAAGGGCGTCCGGATCGCCGAGGTGACGGTGGAGCGGCGGGACGGCCGACGGATCGTCACCGCGCTGCCCGGCTCCGAGCGGGAGTTGCCGGCCGACCTGGTGCTGCTGGCCATCGGCTTCGAGGGCACCGAGGAGCAGCCGCTGCTGGCCCAGTTCGGGGTGACCCGCAACGCCCGGGGCGCGGTCGACGCCCGCCCCGACTGGCAGACCGACGCCGACGGCGTCTTCGTTGCCGGTGACATGCACCGGGGCGCGTCGCTCATCGTCTGGGCGATCGCCGAGGGCCGGGCCGCCGCGGCCGCCATCCACCAGTACCTGGGCGCGGCCGGTGAACTGCCCGCCCCGGTCCGTTCGGATTCGCAGCCGCTGTCCGTCTGATCC
>NZ_JBMDWU010000214.1:0-13795 GCF_048594385.1 Micromonospora sp.
CCACCTTCGTCCGCGCGGTACCCCACGGACCGCGCTGAACCCCGGCGGGGCCGCCCGCCCGGGTGGGCGGCCCCGGCGTCGGCACCACCAGCGGCGCGGGGGTGGCCCGAGAACGTCGGGGCGTCCCGCTACGGTGCTGCCCATGAGCGACACGGAAACCGCGAACCGGCTGCCCACGGCCGAGGAGGAGGCCCGGTTCTGGGCCCTGCTGGAGGCCGCCTGGGAGCGGCTCGGCCCCGAGCCGGCCGCGCTGCGCCGGGCGCTGCTCGCCCGCGACCGGTCCGCCTCCGACGACGACGCGTACGCGTTCGACGGCTGGCGGGACGCCTTCCTCGACCAGTTGGGCCAGCTCTGCGCCGACCTGTCCAGCCCCGAGCTGACCGCCCTCGACCGGGTCGTCGAACGCAAGCTGTACGACATCGACCGGGCCGACGTGCACGCGGTGGTCGACGGCTCCGACGACGGTTTCCTCTACGCCCGTGGGCACGTGGTGGCGCTCGGTCGGGAGTTCTACGAGGCGGTCCGGGCCGACCCGACCCGGGCGGTGCCCGACGCCCACCTCCAGGGCATCTGCTACTTCTTCGCCCACCTGCACGACAAGCGGTTCGGCGACTGGCCCCGCACCGGCTCCGGCATCTCCCGCGAGTCGTTCAGCAACCCGGCGGGCTGGGTCGGCCAGTGAGCCGCCCGACCGTGCCGAGCGAGCGCGACGTGCCGCTGCCCGACGGCGGCACCCTGCACGTCTACGACACCGGCGACGACGGCACCGGCCGGTTGCCGGTCGTCTGGCACCACGGCACCCCCAACATCGGCGCACCGCCGGCCCCGCTGTTCGCCGCCGCCGACCGGCTCGGCCTGCGCTGGGTGTCCTACGACCGGCCCGGGTACGGCGGTTCCACCCGACGCCCCGGGCGGGACGTGGCCTCGGCCGCCGGTGACGTCGCCCGGGTCGCCGACGCGCTGGGCCTGCCCCGGTACGCCACGATGGGTCACTCCGGCGGTGCACCGCACGCGCTGGCCAGCGGCGCGTTGCACCCCGACCGGGTGGTCGCCGTCGTCGCCGTCGCCGGACTCGCCCCCTACGACGCGGCCGGGCTCGACTGGTTCGCCGGGATGACGCCGTCCGGGCAGGAGTCGCTGCGGGCCGCCACGCGGGGCCGGGCGGTCAAGGAGCGGCACGCCGCGTCCGACACCGACTACGACCCGGAGTTCACCCCGGCCGACCTGGCCACCCTGGCCGGGCCGTGGGCCTGGCTCGAAGAGGTGGTGGGTCCGGCGGTGCGGGGCGGCCCGGACGGCCTGGTCGACGACGACCTCGCCTACGTCACCCCGTGGGGCTTCGACCCGGCCCGGGTGACCGTCCCGGTGCTGCTGCTGCACGGCGGGCGCGACCGGGTGGTGCCCGCCAGCCACAGCCGTTGGTTGGCCGGGGTCTGCCCGGCGGCCGAGCTGCGGATCACCGACGACGACGGGCACCTGTCGGTGCTCGGCGGCGCACCTGCCGCCCTGGAGTGGCTCCGCCGCTGATCGACGCCGGATGCTGCCCGACACGTTCACCGAACGCAACGCGACACGCCGCACACCAAAGGTGAACAGTTAGGGCAGCTCATGTTATTCTCCGGCTTCGATGCACCGCCGAGCAGACCCGGACGGGTCACCGCCCGAAGGACGCACTCCCCCCGATGTCGGCCCTACCCGCTCCGACCTCGTCACCGTCGTTACTGGAGCGGCCGGCCGGTGGCGCGCTCCAGCTCATCTTCACCACCCTGCCGGCACTGCTGCGGCTGACCTGCGGGCTGTTCGGTGCGGTGACCGCGCTCGCGGTGCGTACCCCACCGGTGCGGGTGCCGCTGCTGCTGGCCGCCGTGGCCGCACTCACCGCCTGGTCGCTGTGGTACGCGGCACGCGCCCTGCGGGTCGGCATCGGCCCGGGGCTCGTCGCCGGGGACGTCACGGTCACCGTCGCGGCGAGCCTGCTGGCCCCGGTGCTGGTCGCCCCGGAGGTGCTGCCCGGCGAGGGTAGCTGGCTCGCGGTGCTGGCCAGCACCACCGTGATCAACGCGCAGGCCACCGCGCCGGCCCGCTGGTCGGTGCCGGCGGGCCTGCTGGTCACCGCCGGGTACGCGGTCGGCACCTCGGCCGCCGGCAACACCGTCGAGGCCGGCGCGCACGCGGCGACCCTGCTCATGCAGACGGCCTGCGCGGCGATGATGGCGGCGGTGATGCGCCGCTGGATAGGCCGGGCCGACACCTCCTTCGCCGACTTCCAGCGCCTGCGCCGGGACGCGGTGCTGGCCCGCACGGCCCGCGAGGTGGAACGGCGGCAGAACCGGGACCTGCACGACACCGTCCTGGCCACGCTCACCATGGTCGGGCTGGGTGCCCTGCCGGCCGGCTCGGCGGCGTTGCGGGACCGGGCCGCCGCCGACCTGCGTACCCTGGTCCGCCTCGCGCACGCCCGGTCCGCCCCGGCGGGCGATCCGGCCGACGCCGGCCCGGTCGACGTCGACGCCGGCCTGCGCGCGCTGCTCGCCACCCACCCGCAGTTGCGGGTGACGGCCACGCTGCCGCCCTGCGCGGCACCGTCGGGGGTGACCGCCGCCCTGGTCGACGCCACCGCCGCCGCCCTGGCCAACGTGGCCCGGCACGCGCCGGACGCCGCCGTGACCCTGCGGCTGAGCCGCGACCACGGCGGCATCGTGGTCGAGGTGGTCGACGACGGTCCCGGTTTCGACCCGGCCACCGTCCCCCTGCACCGGTACGGGGTACGCGAGTCGATCCGGGGCCGGATGGCCGAGGTCGGCGGCCGGGCGGTGGTGACTTCCGCCCCTGGCGTGGGCACCCGGATCAGGCTGGAGTGGCCGCATGTCGACTGACCTCGGCACGACCGACCTGGGCACGACCGACCTCGGCGCGACCGCGTCGGCCCACGTACCCCGGCCGGCACAGAGGGCGGCGGACCCGGCGGCGGCCGACGGCCCGGCGGCGGACGTGGGCCGGGCCTCGGACCGGGGGGCCCGGATCGCGGCGGTGGCCATCGCCCTGGTGTGGCACCTCGCGATCGGGCTGCCGGCGGTGCTCGGCGCCTGGTCGACGCTGGCCGCCCCCACAGTGGTCGCGGCCGGCTGGCTGGCCGCCTGCGCCCTCGGCGGGTACGCCGCACACCGGCTGCTGCACGGCGTGCCGCCACCGGCGCTGCCACTGGCGCTGCCACTGGCGGCGGCCCTGCTGACGGTCGACGCGGCGGTCTTCGCGGCGGCCGGCCGGGAGCAGCTCTTCGCCGCCGCGAACTGGGCGTGGACGGGGCTGGCCTGGTTCTTCGTGGTGGTGCTCTGGGGTCGCCCGATCCGCTGGATGATCGTCCTACTGGCCGGGCACGCGGCGCTCGCGCTCGCCGCGCTGGTCGGTGACGGGGCGACCGCCCCCGCCGACCTGACCCGCTTCACGATGTACGTCTACGGCACCTCGTCGCTGCCGGTGGCGGTCTTCACCGGTGCGGCGGTGATCGCCACCCTCGCCCGGGAACGCGCCGCCACCGCCACGGCGACCCTCGCCGTCCGCGCCGAACGGGACGCCGCCGAACGGGCCTGGGCGGACCGGCGGGCCCGGCTGGCGCTGGTCGGCGGTGCCGCCGAGCAGGTGTTGGCGGAACTGGCCGACGGTCGCGCCGACCCGGGCGACCCGTTCGTGCAACGGCGGTGCGTGCTCGCCGCGACCCGGCTGCGTCGCCTGATCGCCGAGTCCGACGACGTGCCGGACCCGCTGCTGCACGAGTTGCGGGCCGCCGCCGACCTCGCCGAACGCAACGGGCTGCCGATCGAGCTGATCGCCATCGGCACGCCGCCGCCCCTGCCCGTGGAGGTCCGTCGACGGCTGGCCGATCCGCTGGCCGCCGCCCTGGCCGATGCCACTGGTTGGGCCCGGCTGACCGTGGTGGCCGGCCCCGACGAGGTGGCGGTCAGTCTGGTCACCCCGGACGGGCAGGGCCCGGGGGCGGCTGATCCGCCGACCGCCCGGGCCGGCGACGACAACCAGGTGGAACACGTACATGAGCGGGACGGGGAGATCAGGTGGACGCAGACCCGATGGCGCAGGCCATGAGCGGGGAGCGCCCGGTCGGTGTGTCGATAGTCGACGACCATCCGGTGGTGATCGACGGTGTGCGGGCCTGGCTGTCCACCGAGCCCCGGCTGCGGGTGCTCGCCACCGGTGACGATCCGGAACTGGTGCTGCGGGCCGCCCCGGAGGCCGACGTGATCCTGCTGGATCTGCGGCTACGCGGGCGGATGGTGCTGGACAAGCTGGCCGAGTTGAGCACCGACGGCCGGCGGGTGGTGGTCTACTCCGAGCACACCGACCCGGCGACCATACTCACCGCGCTCGACGCCGGGGCGACCGCGTTCCTGGCCAAGCACGAGGGGCGGGAACACTGCGTGGCCACGGTGCTCGCCGCCGCCAGCGACCGCCCGTACGTGCCGCCGGCCCTGGCCGGGGCGATGGTGGGCGATCCGCGCCCGGACCGTCCGGCCCTGTCGGACAAGGAGCGGGAAGCGCTGCTGCTGTGGTTCCAGTCGATGTCGAAGGCGTCGGTGGCCCGCCGGATGCAGATCAGCGAGCACACCGTCAAACAATATGTGGACCGCGCCCGGATCAAGTACACCCGGGCGGGTAGACCGGCCGCCACGAAGGCGGCGTTACTGGCCCGGGCGATCGAGGACGGTCTCATCCGGCCGGAGGAGATCGGCATCTACCGGTCGCAGGCGTCGTACGACCGGCCGACCCCCTAACGGGTGTCATGACAGCCCGTCACGCCTCGGCGAGGCTGGAACGCCAGGAGACCACTGCGCGGGGGAGGTCGTGACAATGCGCGAGAACATGTCCCCGTTCTTCATCGCACCGCACCGGTTCGATGCGCCGGAGAACGATTCCGCTCCCGTGCTCGACAGGCGTTACGAACTCGTCCCGGAGCCCGGCGAACGGGTGCTCGGCCGGTATCCGACGTCGGTGGCCGGCTGCCTGATCAGCCCGACCGGCGCCCGGCGGCACTGGGTGCTGCCCGGCCCCGCCTCGATCACCGTCACCGACCGCCGGCTCGCCTACGTCTGCCTCGCCGGTGACCTGGCCCTGGTCGCCGGGAAGATCGACGCGACGGGGGTCCGGCACCGGCGCAACGTCCGGCTGCCGCGCCTGGTCAGCGGGCAGGTCCGCTGGCAGTGGCCGTCCCGGTTGGAGCTGCGTACCACCGGCCGGCCCACGGCCCAGGGCACCGCCGAGGCGGAACTGCTGGTGGTCTGCGACGCGCTGCGGACGATCCAGCAGCCGGCCCTGGCGCTGGGCGGCGCGGTGGGCCCGGTGACCGAGCTGGCCCGGCTGATCCGCCGGACGGTGGCCTGCTTCCGGGTCACCCACCCCGAGCTGGTCGAGCTGGCACCGCCGGAGCGGGACGTGCTCATCCGCCGGGCGACCGCCCCGCCGCTGACCGGTGAGACGCGGGTGACCCTGCCGGGGTCGCTGCCGGTGGAGTTCCTCTCCCGCGACGACTACTACCGGGTTCCCGAGCCCGGTAGCAGTCGGGACGCGGTCGGCAGCTGAGACCGCCCCGGGACGGCCGTTCCTCAGGACGGCCGTTCCCCGTGGGCCGACGTCGGACCGGGCACCCCTGAATCGCTCACGTCATCAGGTCGAAAGGATGCGAACCCACCATCCTGTCCCCGCCGCCGGGCAGGAGCACCAGGCCGCCCGACACTCCAGCCCCGCCCGAAATTCCAGAAATGCCCGCTCCGCCCCCGACCGGCAGCCGAGCACGCAGCGGGCAGCAGGCAGCAAGCAGCGGGCAGCAGGCGGGACGACGGGAACGAACGTCAGGATGCGGTCGAGCGGCGGGGGCGGCGGTCCAGCTCGGCGGCCTCCTGGAGGGTGGGCGCGGTGCCGCCCAGGTGCGCCGGCTGCCACCAGGAGTCGTCCGGGCCGGCCGGCTTGTCGGGGTACTCCTGCTGGGCCCGGTCGACGAGCGCGGTCAGCCGGGTCTTCAGCTCCGCCGTCATGGTGTTGGCGTCCGGGTACGCCGCCGGGTCCATCGGCTCGCCCAGCAGGATGGTGATCGGGGTGTGCCGACGGGTCAGCGTCTTCGGCCGGCCCTTCGTCCAGAGCCGCTGCGTCCCCCACAGCGCCACCGGGACCAGCGGCACCTCCGCCGACTGCGCCATCCGGGCCGCCCCGCTCTTCAGCTCCTTCACCGTGAACGAGCGACTGATCGTCGCCTCGGGGAAGACGCCCACCACCTCGCCGCGCCGCAGCGCGTCCACCGCCGTGTTGTACGAACCGACCCCCGCCGCGCGGTTCACCGGGATGTGCTTCATGCCGCGCATCAGCGGGCCGGACACCTTGTGCGCGAAGACGTCGTGCTTGGCCATGAACCGCACCAGCCGCCGGGACGCGTGCGCCCCGTACCCGCAGAAGATGAAATCGAGGTAGCTGACGTGGTTGCTGGCCAGCACCGCCCCGCCGGTACGTGGGACGTGGTGGTCACCGTCGACGGTCAGGCGCAGGTCGAGGACCCGGAACAGCGTCTTGGCGGTGGCGATCACGGGCGGGTACACGAGTTCCGGCATCCGGGTACTTTACCCCGCGTAGGTTACGCGACCGTAGGGCGGATTCGACCCACCGTGGCGACCACCCGACGCACCGTCAGTCGGCCAGTTTGTGCAGATCCAGGCGACCCCGGGCGAAGGCGTCCACCCGTCCCCAGCGGCCCGGGATGTCCAGCACCTCGATCCGTCCCATCCCGACCGGCAGCACCGGCTCCACCGCCAGGTGCCCCTCGTGCGGCTCCAACCCGAGCATGGTGCGCAGCAGCAGCAACGGCGCCCCCGTCGACCAGGCCTGCGGGCTGCACGCCGTCGGGTACTCGACCGGGAACTTGGTCTGCTCCCGGGGATAGCCGCCGAACGCCTCGGGCAGCCGCCCGTCGAAGTAGGTCGCCGCGTCGAGGATGCCGCTGGCGATGGTGGCGGCCTCCTCGGCGAAGCCGTACCGCCGCAGCCCCCAGGCGATGAACGAGTTGTCGAACGGCCAGATCGTGCCGTTGTGGTAGCCGATCGGGTTGTACCGCACCTCCCCCTCGGCAAGGGTGCGCACGCCCCAACCGGTGAACAACCGGGGCCCGACCATGTGCTGGGCGATCTTCTCGGCCCGGTCGTGGTCGACGATCCCGCTCCACAACAGGTGCCCGATGTTGGAGCTGAGCACGTCGCACTGCCGGCCGTCCGGGTCCAGGGCCAACGCGTAGAACTCCCCGTCGGCCACCCACCAGTCCCGGTTGAAGCGCTCCTTCAGCGCCGCCGCCTCCTGCTCCAGCCGGTCGGCGAACGCCGGGTCACCCCAGAATTCCCGGGCCATCCGGGCCGCCCGCAGCTTGGCGTCGTACGCGTACCCCTGCACCTCGCAGGTGGCCCGGGGGAACGGCGGCAGGCTGCCGTCGGCGTACGAGATGGAGTCCCAGGAGTCCTTCCAGCACTGGTTCTCCAGGCCGGTCTCGGTGTTGCGCCGCTCGTACCAGATGTAGCCGTTGCCGGCCAGGTCGGCGTAGTCGTCGATCCACTTCAGCGCGGCCCGGCACTCCCGTTCCAACTCCTTGACCAGGGCGACGTCACCGCTCCACCGCTCGTACTCGTCGAGCAGGACGACGAACAGCGGGGTGGCGTCCACCGACCCGTAGTACGGCGAGTGCGGCTGCTCCTCGAACGCGGCCGTCTCGCCGTAGCGCATCTCGTGCAGGATGCGGCCCGGATCCTCGTCGCGGAAGTCGTCGAAACGGCTGCCCTGCAACGACGCCAGGATGCGCAGCGTGGTCTTGGACAGCTCCGGGGCGAACGGCAACACCTGTAGGCAGGTCAGGATGCTGTCCCGGCCGAACATGGTCATGAACCAGGGCAGGCCGGCGGCGGGCAGGGTCTGGCCACCGAGCGACAGCGGCGCGAACCGCAGCGCCGCCAGGTCGATCAGGCTGCGCCGGTAGGTGGCGGCCACCCGGTCGTGCTCGCTGTTGACCTTGGGGGCCTTGGCGATCCACTCCTGGAGGTCGTGCTGCAGGGCCAGCCGTTCGTGACCGTGCGCCGTCACCCCGAGCCGCAGGTCACGCCCCCCGGGGCCGACCGCGAAGGTCTGCACGTCGATCTCGGCGTTCCACTGCTCGTTGGGCTCCAGGTGCACCGAGTACGCGAACCCGTTGCGGTCGTAGCGGGCCGGTCGGGACGACGAGATGACCGTCTCCCGCACGAAGTTGCCCCGCCGGTAGCCCAGCCGCAGCCGGTCGGACTCCGCCTCGGCGTACAGCTCGCCCTTCTTGTTCAGGATCTCGTCCTTGACCTGGAAGAGGTCGGCGAAGTCGGCTCCGGCGTCCATCCGGATCTCCAGGTCGACCGCCCTCTCGTCGTGGTTGAGGATGGTCAGTTTCTCGCGGAAGCTGCCGCCGACCGCGCGCTCCCGGATGATCGACAGCTTGGCGTCGACGTAGTGGGTGGCCATCCCGGGCACCAGGAAGAACCGCGCCTCGTAGTACTGGAGGTCGTCGTAGGACAGCGCGTTGAGCCGTTCCCCGTTGATGGTCAGCACCCAGCGGGACAGGAACCGCATGTCCAGGGAGAACAGCCCGGTCGGCTCGGTCGGGGTGGCCTCGATGTCACCGGTCTCCTCGGAGACGACGAACGTGTTGCCGTCCAGGATCCGGATCGTGTTGCTCTGTCCCATCACCGCACCTCCCGCTGGTGGAGCCGGCGCGGCCCCTGCGCGTCCGCGGAACCGGGGAAGATCCGTTCGACCTGCACCACCAGCCGGGCGTCACCGGTCACCGTCATGTCGCCCCGCAGCACCGCCGCCAGGCCGTTCTCCCGCCCCGCGGCCATCTCCTCGAACAGCGCCGGCGTGGTGCCGACGACCGTGTCGGCCTCCCGGTCCTCCTGGCTGACCGTGAGCTTCCCCCGGTCCACCCGCAGCAGCCAGTGGGTGGTCTGTGCCCCCTCGTGCAGATCGAAACGCAGTGTCCCGACCGCCTTGTCCAACAGCGGCTCGTGATCCCGCCGGTTCAGGCTCTCGAAGAACCTCGTGGTCGCGTCCACCATCGGGCCCTCTCCCCCGTCATCGCATCGACCTGCCGGTACCCGCACGGGGTCCCCGCCCGGCCCGGCGTCAACCTCGCCCGGATCGGGTGAGCCCGACCGGCGCGCACGACGACGCCGGCCCCCGCAGTCCGGGGGCCGGCGTCGGTGGGGCGGACGTCAGTTGTTGGGGTCGTCGGCGCTGATGTCGGCGAGCACCGACTGGGGTTCCCGCTCCACCGCGAGGTCACCCACCGACACCAGGCCCACCAGCCGGCCGTCGTCGACCACCGGCAGCCGGCGTACGGCGTAGGTGCGCATCAACTCGGCGGCGGCGACCGCGTCGTCGTACTGGCTGATCGTGATCACGTCCCGGCTGATGATCTCCTGGAGCCGGGTGCGGCTCGGGTCGCGGTCCTCGGCGACGCCCCGGACGGTGATGTCCCGGTCCGTCACGATTCCGACGACGTCGTCGCCGTTGGTCACCACCACGTCGCCGATCGCGCTGTCCCGCATCTCCTGCGCGGCGGCGGCGAGGGTGTCGTTGCCGTCCATCGTCACCAACCGGGTCGTCATGAACTCTCCGACCGTTGTCATGGTGCTCCCCTCTCGGTGTCGGCACGGCGGTCTACCCGCCGGCCCCGAGCAGGTAACACCCCGCTCAGCGCAGTTCGGCGGCGACCAGCTCGGCGAGCTGCACCGCGTTCAGCGCGGCACCCTTACGCAGGTTGTCGTTGGCGCAGAACAGCGCGAGGCCGTGCTCGACGGTCTCGTCGGCGCGCAGCCGACCGACGTACGTCGGGTCCTGGCCGGCCGCCTGCAACGGCGTCGGGACGTCCGACAGCGCCACCCCGGGCGCGCCGTCGAGCAGTTCCCGGGCCCGCTGCGGGGTGATCGGCCTGGCGAACCGGGCGTTGATCTGCAACGAGTGGCCGGTGAACACGGGCACCCGGACGCAGGTACCGGAGACCTTCAGCTCGGGGATCTCCAGGATCTTGCGGCTCTCGTTGCGCAGCTTCTGCTCCTCGTCGGTCTCGAACGAGCCGTCGTCGACGATCGAACCGGCCAGCGGGAGCACGTTGAAGGCGATCGGCCGGGCGAACGAGCGCGGCGCGGGGAACTCGACGGCCGACCCGTCGTGGGTCAGCGCGGTGGCCCCCTCGACGACCTTGCGGACCTGCTCGTCCAGCTCGGCGACCCCGGCCAGGCCGGCCCCGGAGACCGCCTGGTAGGTGGCGACGACCAGGCTGACCAGGCCGGCCTCGTCGTGCAGCGGGCGCAGCACCGGCATCGCGGCCATCGTGGTGCAGTTCGGGTTGGCGACGATGCCCTTCGGCCGGTCGGCCAGGGCGTGCGGGTTGACCTCGGCGACGACCAGCGGCACCTGCGGGTCGGTGCGGAACGCCGACGAGTTGTCGATCACCACCGCGCCGGTCGCGGCGACCCGGGGGGCCAACTCCTTCGCGGTGCCCTTGCCGGCGGAGAACAGCACGATGTCCAGCCCGGAGTAGTCGGCCGTGGCCGCGTCCTCCACGGTGACCTCGCCGTCCCGCCAGGGCAGGGCACGCCCGGCCGACCGGGCCGAGGCGAACAACCGCACCTGCTCCGCCGGGAACTCGCGTTCCGCCAGCACCTGCCGCATGACCCCACCGACCTGGCCGGTGGCTCCCACAATGCCGATCCTCATGCCCGCGAGGCTACCCAGCCGCAGGCCCACACCGGGAAGCCTTTCCCACCGCCCGGGTCGCCGCCCGCCCGTCCGGTCACCGCCCGTACCGGTCGCCGTACCGGAAACCACCCGACGGTACGCCCCGACGCCCCGGAAGATCGGCCGTGGCCGGGCCGTCCGGCCGCAGCATCCGCACCGCCGGTCCGACCCGGCGCTCCCGGGGCGGCGCGACCGGAATCACACCGCCCCGGGCGCGCCGACGCCGGTCAGCCGACGTGGTCGGTCACCTCGCCGAGCCCGGAGGCGACCAGCTCGTCCCGGATCGCCGCCGCGTCGCCCTCGATGACCAGGGTCAACGCCTCCGGGTGCAGGTGGGTGGCGGCAGCGGCCGACACCTGCTCGACGTCGGCGGCGAGCAGCGCCTCCCGCAGCCGGGCGTGGTAGTCGTCGGGCAGGTCGTGCACGACCAGGGTGGTCAACGCCGAGGCGATCGCCCGGGGGCTCTGCAACTCGACCGAGAGCTGCCCGGCCCGCCAGGACCGGGCCACCGCCAGCTCGTCCTCGGTCACCCCGCCGTCCCGGGTACGGCTGATCTCGCCGACCGCCTCGACCAGGGCCGGCGCGGTCACCGCCGTCTGCACCCCGGAGCTGACCGCGAACCGGCCGAACCGGCGGGACGAGGCGAAGTCGCCCCGGATGCCGTACGTGTAGCCGCGTACCTCGCGGATCAGGTGGTTGAGCCGGGAGGTGAACGCCCCGCCCAGCACGGTGCCGGCGAGCGTCGTCGGCACGTGGTCGGGGTGGGCGCGGTGCGGTGCCGGGTGACCCAGCCGCAGCGTGGACTGCACCGACCCGGGCCGGTCCACCAGGATGATCCGCCGGCCGGCGGGCAGCGGCACCTCGATCGGGCCACCCTGCTCGGCGGGGCCGCCGCCGGTGCCGGCGAACGCCGCCGCGCCCAGCGCGTCGAGGTCCAGGCGGTCCAGGTCACCGGCGACGATCAGGGTGCCGGGGCGCAGGAACCACTCGGAGTGGAAGACGGTGACGTCCTCCACGTCGAGCCCGGCCACCGAGCCGGGGTCGCCGTAGAGCGGGCGGCCCCACCGGTTGTCCGCGCCGAACAGGTCGGCGCGCAGCACCGCGTCGGCGCGCGGGCCGGGGTTGGCCCAGTCCATCCGCAGCGCGGTCGCCTCGTCGTCGCGGACCCGGCGCACGTCGTCGGGGTCGAGCCGGGGCGTGCGTACCGCCTCGGCGAGCAGTTGCACCGCCGCGCCGAGCCGGTCCACCGGCACCTGGACGCTGACCTGGAAGCTGTCCCAGTCCAGCCCGGTGGCCAGTTCGGTGCCGAGGCCCTCGACGGCCAACGCGAACGCGGTGGCGTCCCGCTGCGCGGTGCCCTCCTCCAACGCCTTGGCCAGCACCGCGCCGAGGCCCTCCTTGCCGACCGGCTCCCGGCCGGCGCCCGCGTCGAGCAGCAGCAGCGCGACGGCGAGGTTCTGGCCGGGCAGGTGCGCGGCGACCACCCGGCCACCGGCGACGTCCCGCCGGACCACGGTCGGGAACCGGTACGGGCGGGCGGTGCCCGGACCCGGCCGGGTGGTGATCAGCGTCATCGGGTCTCCTCCGGCAGGTAGGTCAGGGTCACCCGGTCGGCCGGGGTGAGCAGGTCGGCGGCCAGCTCGGCGATCTGCCCGGCGGTCACCGACAGCCAGCCGGGCAGCCGGTCGGCGGTCCTCGCCGGGTCGCCGAACTGGGTGGCGTACCGCCCGAGCGCGTCGGCCCGGCCGTCCACCGTGGACATCTGCCGCCACCAGGCGGTGCTGAGCAGCGCCTTGGCCCGGTCGAGTTCGGCGGCGGTGACCGGCACGGTGGTGAGTTCGTCGACCACCTCGGCGACCCCGGCGGCGAGCTGTTCGGCGCTCACCCCGGGGCGGGCGGTGGCGGTGGCGATCACCGGTGCCGGGGCGTGCGCCAGATCCACCCCGTACGCCCCGACCAGGTCGGGCTGGGCGAGCCGTTCGCCGTCGGCGAGACGCTGGTAGAGCCGGCTGCCCCGGCCGCTGCCGAGCACCGTGACGGCCACCGTGGCCACGTCGTAGCCGGGACTGCCGAACGGGTGGGTGCGGTGCGCGACGTAGACCCGGGCGGCCGGCACGTCGCCGGTGACCGTCTCGACGACGGGTCGGCCGGTGCCGGCGACGGTGTGCCCGTCCGGCGCGGCGGGGATGTCACCGCGGGCCGGGATCGCCCCGAAGTACCGCTGCGCGAGCGTGAACACCTCGGCGGCGGTGGCGTCGCCGACCACGGTCAGCACGGCGTTGTCGGGCGCGTAGTACGTCTGGTGGAACGCCTGGAAGGTGGCCAGGTCGGCAGCGTTCAGGTCGGCCATCGACCCGATCGTCGCGTGGTGGTACGGGTGCCCCGGCGGGTAGAGCAGTGGGAGCAGCCGCAGCCAGGCGTCGCCGTACGGGACGTTCTCGTAGCGTTGCCGCCGCTCGTTCTTGACCACGTCCCGCTGGTTGTCCAGCGTCTCCTGGGTGAGCGCGGGGACCAGCCCGCCCATCCGGTCGGCCTCCAGCCACAGGGCCAGTTCCAGATGTTCGGCGGGGACGGTCTCGAAGTAGTTCGTCCGGTCCGGGTTGGTGGTGGCGTTCAGCGAGCCACCGGAACCCTGGATCAGTTTCATGTGTTCGGTCTTGGCGACGTTGACCGAGCCCTCGAACATCAGGTGCTCGAAGAGGTGGGCGAAGCCGGTCTGTCCCGTCGGCTCGTGCCGGGAGCCCACGTCGTACCAGAGGTTGACCGCGACCGCCGGGGCGGTGCGGTCCTCGCTCACCACCACGCGCAGGCCGTTGTCCAGTCGGGTCGTCTCGATGGGCCAGGGGTAACCGCTGTCGGGCATGACCCGACGCTATCCGAACTCCAGGCCCCGGTGGCGACCTGGCCCCCCCCGGGCCAGCCGGGCAGCGGTAGCGACCGGTACGGCGGGCGGTTGGCTCGCGGGGCCTGTGTGCACCGTGGTGCGGTGGTC
>NZ_JBMDWU010000215.1:0-3225 GCF_048594385.1 Micromonospora sp.
CCCCGCCGGACCTGTCCGCCCCCGGCGCGCGCCCCCCCCCCGCGGGGGGGGCGGGGGGGGCCGCCCCCCCCCCCCCCCCCCCCACGCCGGGCGGGCCGGGCTCCCGACCGGTCCGCCCGTCCGGTGCCCCGCTGACCGCAGGTCGCCGACGGGCGGGCCGGGTCAGCCGCGTTTCATCAGGCGGCCGACGGCGGCCATCATCTCGGCGGCCATCTCGTCGGCCCGGCCCTCGGCGGCCCCCTCGTGCATGCAGTGCCGGGCGTGGCCGTCGAGCAGCCCGAGGGCGACCTTGTCCAGGGCGGCCTGCACGGCGGAGATCTGGGTGAGCACGTCGATGCAGTACCGGTCGTCGTCGACCATCTTCTCGATGCCCCGGACCTGCCCCTCCACGCGGCGCAGCCGCGCGAGCAACTGGTCCTTGCTGGCGGTGTAGCCCCGGACCGGGGTGCTCGGTGTGGTCATGGTGACCAGGATAGCGTACCCCCGGGGGGTATGCTACGGTCGCAGGGCAGCGTACCCCTGGGGGGTATGTTGGACGAGTGGAGGGGAGAGTCGCATGATCACGAACTACCAGGTGACGGGCATGACCTGCGGGCACTGCGTCAGCGCGGTGAGTGCCGAGGTGGGTGCCCTCGACGGCGTCACCGACGTCCAGGTCGACCTGGCCTCCGGCCGGGTCGCCGTCACCAGCGACCGCCCGCTGGACACCGCATCCGTGCGGGCCGCCGTCGACGAGGCCGGCTACGACCTCGTCGAGGCGTGACGGTCCGGGGCGACCGATGAACACACCGACCAGGCTGGGCGGTTTCGCCCTCGCCCTCGCGGTGGTGTTCGGCGCGGCGTACGGGGCCGGCCAGCTGACCGGCCCCGTCACCCCGCCCGCCGGGACCCGCCACGACCCCGCGCACACCCCGCAACCCGTCCCCAGCCCCGTCAGCCCCGAGCCCACCACCGACCCGACGCCGAGCGTGACCGTCACCGGCACCGGCGGGGCCGGTCACACCCACGGTTGACCGGAGGTGCCGCGATGACCCCGACCGCCCAGAACCTGCCCACCGCGCCCCACCAGATCGAGCTGGCCATCGGCGGGATGACCTGCGCCTCCTGCGCCGCCCGGATCGAGAAGAAGCTCAACCGGCTCGACGGCGTCGAGGCGAGCGTCAACTACGCCACAGAGAAGGCCACCGTCCGGTACGCCGACGGCGTCACCCCCGACGACCTGATCGCCACCGTGGAGAAGACCGGCTACACCGCCGTCGTCCCCCCGCCGCCCGCCCCCGCCGGCACGGAACCGGCCGGTGCACCGGCCGACGAGCTGGACGCCCTGCGGACCCGGCTGCGGGTGTCGGCCGTGCTCACCCTGCCGGTGATCGTGCTGGCGATGGTGCCGGCCTGGCAGTTCACCTACTGGCAGTGGCTGTCACTGACCCTGGCCGCCCCGGTGGTCGCGTACGGCGGGCTGCCGTTCCACCGGGCCGCCTGGACCAACCTGCGGCACGGCGCGGCGACCATGGACACCCTCGTGTCGCTCGGCACCCTGGCCGCGTTCGGCTGGTCGCTCTGGGCGCTCTTCCTCGGTGACGCCGGGATGCCCGGGATGACCCACCCGTTCCGGCTGGACATCGTCCGCACCGACGGTGCCGGCAACATCTACCTGGAGGCCGCCGCCGGGGTGACCGTGTTCCTGCTGGCCGGCCGCTACTTCGAGGCCCGCTCCAAGCGGACCGCCGGGGCGGCCCTGCGCGCCCTGCTCGAACTCGGCGCGCGGGACGTCGCCGTGCTGCGCGGCGGCACGGAGACCCGGGTTCCGGTCGACCAGCTCGTGGTGGGCGACCGGTTCGTGGTCCGGCCCGGCGAGAAGATCGCCACCGACGGGCGGGTCGACGAGGGCACCTCGGCGGTCGACGCCAGCATGCTCACCGGCGAGTCGGTGCCGGTCGAGGTGGGACCCGGCGACACGGTGGCCGGTGCCACCGTCAACGCGGGCGGCCGGCTGGTCGTCACCGCCACCCGGGTCGGCGCGGACACCCAGCTCGCCCAGATGGCCCGGCTGGTGGAGGCGGCGCAGACCGGCAAGGCCGCCGTGCAGCGGCTCGCCGACCGGATCTCCGGGGTGTTCGTGCCGGTCGTCATCGTGCTGGCCGTCGGCACCCTGGGCTGGTGGCTGGGGTCCGGGGCCGGCCCCACCGCCGCCTTCACCGCCGCCGTGGCCGTGCTGATCATCGCCTGCCCGTGCGCGCTCGGCCTGGCCACCCCGACCGCGCTGCTGGTCGGCACCGGACGGGGGGCCCAGCTCGGCATCCTGATCAAGGGGCCGGAGGTGCTGGAGTCCACCCGGCAGGTCGACACGGTGGTGCTGGACAAGACCGGCACGGTCACCACCGGCCGGATGACCCTGGTCGACGTCCACCCCGCCGAGGGGCAGGACCGGGCCGAACTGCTCCGGCTCGCCGGGGCGGTGGAGGCCGGCTCCGAGCACCCGATCGCCCGCGCCGTGGCCGCCGGTGCCGCCGAGGCCGGGGAACTGCCCCCGGTCACCGGGTTCGCCGCCACCGAGGGGCTCGGCGTCACCGGCACCGTCGACGGCCACGACCTCGTCGTCGGGCGACCGGGGCTGCTGCGCGAGCGGGGTCTGGACGTACCCGGGGAGGTGGTCCGGGCGATGGCCGAGGCGGAGGCCGCCGGGCGTACGGCGGTGGTGGCGGGCTGGTCCGGGCGGGCGCGGGGGGTCCTCGCGGTGGCCGACGTGGTCCGACCCACCAGCCGGGAGGCGGTCGCCGGGCTGCGGGCCCTGGGCCTGACCCCGGTGCTGCTCACCGGGGACAACGCGACGGTCGCGCAGGCGGTGGCCGCCGAGGTCGGCATCGACCGGGTCACCGCCGAGGTGCTGCCGACCGACAAGGTCGACGTGGTACGCCGGCTCCAGGAGCAGGGCCACACGGTCGCGATGGTCGGTGACGGGATCAACGACGCCGCCGCCCTGGCCCAGGCCGACCTGGGGTTGGCCATGGGCACCGGCACCGACGTGGCGATCGAGGCGTCCGACCTGACCCTGGTCCGGGGCGACCTGACCGCCGCGGTGGACGCGATCCGGCTCTCCCGGCGCACCCTCGCCGTGATCAAGGGGAACCTGTTCTGGGCGTTCGCCTACAACGTGGCCGCCCTCCCGCTGGCCGCCGCCGGGCTGCTCAACCCGATGATCGCGGGCGCGGCGATGGCCTTCTC
>NZ_JBMDWU010000216.1:0-11568 GCF_048594385.1 Micromonospora sp.
GCCCCCTCCGCCCTGCCTCGCCCCGATGATCAAGAGGTTTGCGTCATTCTGAAGATCAAACTTGACGCAAACCTCTTGATCACCGAGGCGGGCGCGGGGCGGGGCGGGCAGGGCGGAGGGGGCGGGGGAGGCGACGGGGCTGGGGCGGGTGGCGGGGGTGGGAGGGGCGGGTCAGAGGTCCAGGAGGAGGGTGCGGGGGCCGATGTTGATGCTCTCGACGAGCATGTGGGCGCGGAAGCGGCCCGTCTCGACCGTCGCGCCCCGGGCGCGCAGCGCCTCGACCACGGCGGTGACAAGTGGTTCGGCCACGTCGGCGGGGGCGGCGGCGGTCCAGCTCGGCCGACGGCCCCGGCGGGTGTCGCCGTAGAGGGTGAACTGGCTGACCAGCAGGATCGGGGCGCCGGTGTCGGCGGCACTGCGGTCGTCGTCGAGGATGCGCAGCTCGTGCACCTTGCGGGCCATCGTGCGGGCCAGCTCGGGGGTGTCGGTGTGGGTGACCCCGAGCAGCACCAGCAGGCCGTCGGTGATCGCGCCGACCACCTCGCCGTCGACGGTGACGCTGGCCCGGCCGACGGTCTGCACCACCGCCCGCATCAGTCGGTCACCGGCTCGACGATGCCCCGTTCGACCAGGTGCGCCACGATCGGGCCGGCCGCCTCGGCCAGCTCGTCGGTGGTGACGTCGTGCGCGGCGGCGAGCAGGGCGAGCTGGTCGCGCAGCGGCAACCGCCCGTCGCAGCCGCCGACCAGGGCCAGCACCAGCGGGTCGATCTCCTCGCTCCAGCGCAGCCCGTGCGGCATCGTCAGGACCTGCCGGTCCACCGACCAGCCCTCGTCGCCGATGGTCGCCTCCTGCCGCAGTTGCAGCCCCGGGGCGGCCCGGTAGCGGGCGTCGAGCACCCCGTCGGTGCCCCGGGCGCGCAGGAAGTCCTGCCGGTCGAACCAGGCGGCCACCTGGTCGCCGAGGGGGGCCTCGACCCGCTGGCGCAGATCCTCCACCCGGACGGCGGGATCGGTGTGTCCGCCCCGGCGCAGCGAGACGATGCCGAACCCGACCGCCTCGATCTTGTGCGCGTCGAACCAGTCCAGCCAGGCCGCCGCCCGGTGCGGGTCGGCCGCCTCGCCGACGTCGGTCAGCCACAGGTTGACGTACGCCATCGGGTCGGCGACCTCGCGTTGGATCACCCAGGCGTCCAGGCCGGTGCCGGCGAACCAGCCGGTCACCCGTTCCGCCCAGTCCTCCCCGGCGACGTGCACCCAGTTGGCCAGGTACTGCATGGTGCCGCCCTCGGTGAGCAGGCCCGGGGCGGCGGCGGCCAGTTCCGCGCCGATCGCGTCGCCGACCCGGCCGGAGTCCCGGTAGACGTGGGTGGTGGTGCCCGGCCCGACCACGAACGGGGGGTTGCTGACCACCAGGTCGAACCGGCGGCCGGCCACCGGGGCGACCAGGTCGCCGCGGAGCAGTTCCCAGTCCTGCCCGTTGAGGGCGGCGGTGGTGGCGGCGAAGCGCAGCGCCCGCTGCGACACGTCGGTGGCGGTGACCCGCCGGGCCCGGGTCGCCAGGTGCAGGGCCTGCACACCGGAGCCGGTGCCGAGGTCCAGCGCGGTGTCCACCGGGCAGCGGACGGTCGCCCCGATCAGGGTCTGGGTGGCCCCGCCGATGCCGAGCACGTGTTCGCTGGGCAGCGGCCGGCCCGGGCGGGCGCTGGCCGGCACGTCGGCGAGCACCCACCAGTGGTCCCCGTACGGCTCCAGGTCGACCCCGGCGCGTAGCCCGTCGCCGGACGGCTCGACCAGGCCGGCGGCGACGGCCTCGGCGAGGTCGAGCGGGGCGAGCGCGGCGGCGACCGCCGACTCGGGCTCGGTCTGGTCGCAGACGAACACCCGGATCAGGGTGGCCAGCGGGTCCCGCTCCTCGGTGGCGCGCAGCGCGGCCCGGAAGTCGTTGCGGGCGACCCCGCCGGTGGCCTGCGGCCCGAGCCGGCCGGCGATGCCGTTGGCGGTGAAGTCGGCGCTGGTGAGCGCGGTGCGCAGCGCATCGACGCCGGCGGGGGAGAGCAGCATGTCGTAACGGTCCACCTCGTCATCCTGCCTGGCCGGGGGCCGGTGGTGGCGGGCACCCGTTGACTTCCATAACACCAGCTCAATCCCCCGGCCGTTATCTCTGTTACGTACGTCGATGTCTCGTTAGCATTCCCTCCAACATCCGTCGATGGGACGTTCGGACGGCCCCTGCCTGCCCGGACGGACCCGGTAGGGAGTTCAGACGATGTCCGACGTGTCCGTCCCCCGGCGTCGCGCGATCCGCGCGGTCGCCGTCGCGGCCGCCGCCGCGGCCCTCTCCGTCGCCGCGGGCGCCCCCGCCCTCG
Source organism: Micromonospora sp. (assembly GCF_048594385.1). NCBI lineage: Bacteria > Bacillati > Actinomycetota > Actinomycetes > Micromonosporales > Micromonosporaceae > Micromonospora > Micromonospora sp. The sequence continues at coordinate 2,369 of NZ_JBMDWU010000216.1, forward strand.
CCGCCCCCACCGGCCAGATCCGCTACGCCTCCGCCCCGGACGCGATCAGCGGCAGCTACCTGGTCGTGCTGAAGGGCGAGGCCGTCGGCGCCGCCAACAGCCGCACCGCCCGGACCGCCGTGCCGGACCGCGCCGCCAGCCTCACCAAGCGGTACGGCGGCAACGTCGCCGACGTCTACAGCGCCGCGCTCACCGGGTTCAGCGCCAAGATGAGCGCCAGCCAGGCCCGCCGGCTCGCCGCCGACCCGTCGGTGGCCTACGTCGAGCAGGACCGGGTGATGACCGTCCAGGCGACCCAGACCAACCCGCCGTCCTGGGGCCTGGACCGCATCGACCAGCGCAACCTGCCGCTGAACTCCAGCTACACCTACCCGAACACGGCCACCAACGTGCGGGCGTACATCATCGACACCGGCATCCGGACCACCCACACCGACTTCGGCGGCCGGGCCACCTGGGGCACCAACGCGGTCGACTCCAACAACACCGACTGCAACGGCCACGGCACCCACGTCGCGGGCACCGTCGGCGGCACCAAGTACGGGGTGGCCAAGGGCGTGCAGCTGGTCGCGGTGAAGGTGCTCAACTGCCGGGGGCGCGGCAGCACCACCGCCGTGGTCAACGGCATCAACTGGGTGACCGCCAACGCGGTCAAGCCGGCGGTGGCCAACATGAGCCTCGGCGGCGGGGCCAGCACCGCCATCGACAACGCGGTGGCCAGCTCGATCAGCTCGGGCATCACGTACGCGCTGGCGGCCGGCAACTCCAGCGCCGACGCCTGCAGCTCCTCCCCGGCACGGGTCGCCTCGGCGATCACCGTCGGCGCCACCACCAACACCGACGCGCGGGCCTCCTACTCCAACTACGGCACCTGCGTCGACCTGTTCGCGCCGGGCTCGAACATCACCTCGTCCTGGAACACCAACGACACCGCCACCAACTCGATCAGCGGCACCTCGATGGCGTCCCCGCACGTCGCCGGTGCCGCCGCCCTGGTCCTGTCGGCCAACCCCTCGTACACCCCGGCGCAGGTCGCCAGCTCGCTGACCGGCAGCGCCACCCCGAACGTGGTGACCAGCCCCGGCTCGGGCTCGCCGAACCGGCTGCTCTACGTCGTGAACTGACGCCTTCGCGCACCGACGGCCCGGTGGACACCCGTGTCCACCGGGCCGCGCTGTGTCCACCGGGCCGCTTTGCGTCCGGACGCCTCCCGCCCGGCGGGCCGGAGGCGGATGTCGGCCGGGCGGACGGCCGGGACGGGCAGGATGGGGGCATGACGCTCTCGTTGCCCATCGACGGCGAGGCCAACCGGCTGCTGGAGCGCAGCCCACTGGCCCTGCTGACCGGGATGCTGCTCGACCAACAGGTGCCGATGGAGAAGGCGTTCTCCTCGCCGTACGTGCTCGCCCAGCGGCTGGGGCACGACCCGGAGGCCCGGGAGTTGGCCGACTACGACCCGGCGGAGCTGGTCGAGGTCTTCGCCCGGCCACCCGCGCTGCACCGGGTCCCGAAGGCGATGGCCGGCCGGGTGCAGGAGTTGTGCCGGGTGCTGGTCGACCGGTACGCCGGCGACGCCGGCCGGCTCTGGGCGGACGTCGGCGACGGGCGGGAACTGCTGCGCCGCATCGCCGACCTGCCCGGCTTCGGCACCCAGAAGGCGCAGATCTTCGTCGCCCTGCTCGGCAAGCGGTACGACGTGCGCCCCGACGGCTGGCGGGAGGCCGCCGGCGGGTACGGCGACCCGGACACCTTCCGCTCGGTCGCCGACGTCACCGACGCGGAGTCGCTGCGCCGGGTGCGCGAGTACAAGCAGCAGGTGAAGGCGGCGGCGAAGGCGGACAGGGACTGACGCAACCGGAACCGGGTCGGTTCGTTGAGATCCGCGACAGCGGCGACGGGTGGACGATGGCGGACGAGCGGGGGGCGGCGCTGCTGCGCGGCGGGCTGAGCTCACCCCGGACCACCTTCCTGGAGCTCTTCTTCGACCTGGTGTTCGTCTTCGCGTTGACCCGGGTGTCCCAGCGGATCATCGACGACCTGAGCGTCGTCCGTCAGGATCTGCTGGCCGAGATCACCCAGACCCTGGTGATCTTTCTGGCCTTCTGGGCGGTCTGGACGTTCACCGCCTGGGTCACCAGCCGGTACGAGCCGGAGCGTCCGGAGATCCAGTTCGTGGTGGTCTACTCGATGCTGGGCAGCATGGTGATGGCGGTCGCCGCCCCACGGGCCTTCGACAGCCGGGGGCTGGCCTTCGCCCTCGCGTTCGTGGCGGTGCAGGTGGGGCGACCGCTCTTCCTCACGCTGGCGTTGCGGGGGCATCCACGACGCCTGGTCACCGTGCGGGTGGTGGCCTGGGCGGTGATGAGCGCGGTGCCCTGGGTGCTCGGCGCGGTGTTCACCGGGCCGTGGCGGCTGACCTGCTGGTCGTTGGCCGTCGTCGTCGACTACGCCGGGCTGATGTTCGGCTGGCCGGTGCCCCGGCTCGGCGCGACCCGCACCTCCACCTGGGCGGTGCTGGGGGAGCACCTGGCCGAGCGTTACCAGCAGTTCTTCCTGATCGCCCTCGGCGAGAACATCCTCATCATCGGGCTGTCCTTCAGCGGGTACAGCTTCTCCGGGGCCAGCTCGGGGGCCTTCCTGCTGTCCTTCGTCACCACCGTGCTGCTCTGGCGGATCTATTTCCACCGGGCGGGTCACCTGCTCACCGAGGCGATCCGGGTGGCCGACCGGCCCGGCCGGCTGGGGGAGTCGGTGAGCTGGACCCACCTGGTGATCGTCGCCGGGGTGCTGGCCACGGCCGTCGGCTACGAGCTGGCGATCGTGCACCCGTACCAGCGCACCGAACCGTCCTGGGCGGTCTTCATGATGGGCGGCCCGGCGGTCTTCCTGGTCGCCCGCGCCCGCTTCGAGTACGAGATCTTCGGGCGGGTCTCCCGGTCCCGGGTCGTCGGGGTGCTCGCCCTGGCCGCGCTGGTGCCCGTCGTGACCCGGACGGCGACCGTGGTGGCACTGGCCGCAGCGGCCGCCGTGCTGGCGGCGATCACCGTCGCCGACTACCGCCGGGCGTATGGGCAGGCCCCGGAGCAGCCCCACCCGGCCCTGTGAGCCGGGCCGGTCAGGCGGCGGTGGGGCGGGACAGCGAGGCGAGCGCCCGGCGTACGTCGGCGAGCGAGACGGTGGCCGAATCGTCCAGGTCGGCCAGGCCGGCCTCGATCCACTGCCGCATCAGGGTGGTGACGCCGATGCCGCGCGCCTCGGCCGCCGCCCGGACCCGGTCGTAGGTGTCCATCGGCAGGCGTACCGAACGGCTGACCATCGGTACGTCGGTGTCGGGGGCGGGCAGTTCCACCGGCTGACTGTCGTCGATCAGCTCGGCGAACGTGTCGTCGCCGCCGTGGAATCGCTTGATGGCCTCGTCACGGTTCATCGCCGTCGCCTCCTCTATCGGCGCGTTCTCCGCACGGTCTCGTCGTAGCGCTTGGCCTCGACGTCGCTCAGGTCGCGGGCGGAGAGGACGTCCCAGTCGTGGTCGGTGCCGTCGGCCTCGGCGAGCAGGACGGCCAGCCGCCGGCCGCGACCGCTCGCCGCGTAGACGACCGTCAGGTCCTCGCCGAGGTGCCGGATCACCCGGCGGGTGCTGTGCAGCGCCTCCCAGACTTCCCCGGGGGTGACGTCGTAGACCCGCAGGTTGGCCAACGCCTCCTCGGTGAAGCTGAACCGGCTGCCCACCGCCGGAGCGTACCACGGACGTAACACGATTCCGGTATGCGTCGATTTTCGCTGATCAAGGTGATGCGGTGACAGGATGGTGGGTAATCCCCTCAGGAGGTCCATGGTGAAGCGTCAGGCGTACCAGCCGATTCTGATCACCGACGCCTCGCGCAGCCAGGACGACCAGCTCACCAGCCGACAGAAGCGGTACGTGCTGATGATGGGCATCCGGGTGGCCTGCGTGATCGCCGGAGCGGTACTGGTCGGCACGAAGGCCCCGCTGCTCTGGCTCTGGCTGCCCCTGGTGGCGCTGGGCATGATCCTCATCCCCTGGCTGGCGGTGCTGCTCGCCAACGACCGGCCGCCCAAGGAGGAACACCGGCTGGCCACGAGGTTCCAGCCCCGGCACCGCGACGAGACCCCGCCGATGAGCCTCACCGCCGAGGAACGCCCGCACCGGATCATCGACGCCGAACCCTGACGGGGCCGGCCGGTGCGGGCGTGGCCGGCACCGTTACCCGCCGGTCGCCTCCGGCCGGGCACCCACCATCGAGACCGCCAGGGCGCCCAGGTCGGCGGCCCGGGTCAACGCGGCCCTCGGGGTCGCGCCGGTGGTCCAGGCGGTGAGCAGGCCGGCCGCGAAGGCGTCCCCCGCCCCGGTGACGTCCACCACGGCGACCCGCAACGACGGCGTCACCCCGACGGTGGCCCGCCGGTCCACCCAGATCGCGCCCGCCCCGCCCCGCTTGACCACCACCCGACGGGCCGCCGCCGACAACGCCCGTGCCTGGGCCGCCGGATCCAACCCGCCGGCCAGCACCCCCGCCTCGTCCGCATTGACCAGCAGCAGGTCGACGTCGCGTACCCAGGACAGGAAGGCCGCCGCACCGATGCGCCGCAGCGGCGCGGCGGAGGCGGCGTCGACGCTGGTGGTCAGCCCACGCTCGCGGGCGGCGGCCAACGCGCGCAGTCCGGCCGGTCGCGACCCGGCGTCCAGCAGGCAGTACGCGGACAGGTGCAGGTGGGTGGCGTCGGGCAGCGCCGCCAGGGCCCGGTCCACATGATCGGCGGTCAGCCGCAGGTTCGCCCCCCGCTCGGTGACCATGGTCCGCTCGTCGGCGGTGGCCAGCACGATCACCGTTCCCGTGGTGGCCTGCGGGTGCACCTCGACCGCGCAGTCCACCCCCGCCCGTTGCAGCTCGGCCACCCGGTCCCGGCCGGCGCTGTCGTCGCCGACCGCCCCGACCAGCGTCACCGGCGCGTGCTGGGCGGCGATCCAGGCGGCGGTGTTGGCCGCCTGCCCGCCGCCGGTGACCTTGATGGTCGCCGGGGTGTCCGAGCCGGTGGCCAGCGCTCCGGCCAGCACGGCGACCACGTCGGTGATCAGGTCGCCGACCACCACGATCCGACCGGGAGCGGTCATGCGGCGGCGCGTCCGGCCGCCGCGACCGCGATCCGGGCGGCCAGGTCGGCGTTGCGCAGGATGATCCGGACGTTGACCGCCAGGCTGGCGCCCTCGGTGGCCGAGTGGAAGTAGGCCAGCAGGAAGGGGGTGACCGCCTTGCCGGTGACGCCCTCGCGGCCCAACCGGGCCAGACCCTCGGCGAGGGTGCGGTCGTGCAGCGCCGGGTCGAGCTGCTCGTCGACCGGGAGCGGGTTGGCCACGATCAGGCCGCCGCCGTGCACCCCGTGCTGCTCGCGGGCGGCGAGCACCGCGGCGACCTGCTCGGGGGAGTCCACCGACCAGTCCAGGTCGAACCCGGACTCGGTCAGGTAGAAGCCGGGGAAACGCCGGGTACGGTAGCCGACCACCCCGACGCCGAGGGTCTCCAGCCGCTCCAGGGTCGCCCCGACGTCGAGGATCGACTTGACCCCGGCGCAGACCACCGTGATCGGGGTACGCGCCAGGGTGACCAGGTCGGCCGACTCGTCGAAGGTCTGCGCGGCCTCCCGGTGCACCCCGCCCAGTCCACCGGTGGCGAAGACGCCGATCCCCACGGCGGCGGCCACCGCGCTGGTGGCGGCCCCGGTGGTGGCCCCGTCGGCACCGGTGGCGGCGGCCACGGCGAGGTCGCGGACGGAGAGCTTCGCCACCGGATCGACGGTGGCGAGCCGGGTCAGCTCGGCGTCGCCGAGGCCGACGACGAGTTCGCCGGCGATCATGCCGATGGTGGCCGGGACGGCCCCGGCGTCGCGTACCGTCTGCTCGATCTGCCGGGCGACCCGCAGGTTGTCCGGTCGGGGCAGACCGTGCGAGACGATCGTGCTCTCCAGGGCGACGACGGGACGGCCGTCACGCAGGGCTTCGTCGACCTCGGTACCGGGCCGGATGTGAAAGGTGGTCACGTCAGCTACCGTAACTGGCCGCCGTCGGGGTGGGCTGCGGTGGACCGGACCCGGCCGACCTGCCAAACTTGTGCAGTTGGAGGTGTGACTGTGAGTACCGAGGTTCTTGAGCGTCCCGAGTTGAAGGACGCCGACACGGGTCCCGAGATGTTCCATTACGTACGCAAAGAGAAGATCGCCGAGAGTGCCGTGATGGGCACCTACGTGGTGGCGCTCTGCGGCGAGACCTTCCCGGTGACCAAGGCCGCCAAGCCCGGCTCGCCGGTCTGCCCGAAGTGCAAGGAGATCTACGACTCGTACCGCGAGTGATCCGGGCGGTCCGCCGGACCGCCCCCGTAACCTTCGGCGGTGTGACCACCTCCACCGCCCTGCTCCTGGCCGACCTGACCGGGGTGGCCGTCTTCGCCGCCTCCGGCGCCTCGGCGGCGGTGGCGAAGCGGCTCGACCTGTTCGGCGTCGTCTTCGTCGGGTTCGTCGCCGCGCTGGGTGGTGGGATCTTCCGCGACCTGGTCATCGACGAGGTCCCGCCGCTCGCCTTCGCCGACTGGCGCTACGCCGCCACCGCCGCGGTCACCGCCAGCGCCGTGTTCTGGCTGCACCCGCAGCTCGCCCGGCTGCGCACCACCGTGCTGGTGCTCGACGCCGCCGGGCTCGGCCTGTTCACCGTCACCGGCACGCTCAAGGCGCTCGACGCCCGGGTGCCGGCGGTCGGCGCGGTGGTGATCGGCATGCTCACCGCGATCGGCGGCGGGCTGGGCCGGGACCTGCTCACCGCCGAGATCCCGGTGGTGCTGCGCCGGGAGATCTACGCCGTCGCCGCACTCGCCGGCTCGATCATGGTGGTGCTGCTGTCGGCGCTGGGATACGCCGGAGCGGGCGGGCTGACCGCGGCGGCGCTGCTGGTCTTCGTGCTGCGCCTGGTGGCGCTGCGGCGACGGTGGTCGGCGCCGGTGGCGACGATGCGTCCGCCGGAGACCGGCCTCGGTCGTCCACCCCGCTGACCGGCGGCGGGACCGGTCGGCGTGGTGTCGGCTGGGGTTGCCGGGCCCGGCTGGTTATGCTGGGCCGGCCTTCGCGGCATGCTCTGCGCGGAGGCGTTTTCATGGGCGGCGGTACCGTGGCCCTCGGCCCGGATCCGCCTCGTGCGGTCGGAGAGGAGCCTCGGGTGGCACCCCGGTTGCCGGCGTTGGAGACGTTCCCGCCCCTGCGCGCCTGGCAGCGCAAGGCGATGGTGGAGTACCTGCGCCGTCGTACCGAAGACTTCACCGCGGTCGCCACCCCCGGTGCCGGCAAGACCACCTTCGCCCTGCGGATCGCCGCCGAGCTGCTGGTCGACGGCTCCATCGAGGCGGTCACCGTGGTCGCCCCGACCGAGCACCTGAAGACCCAGTGGGCGCAGGCCGCCGCCCGGGTCGGCATCCAGCTCGACTCCGCGTTCCGCAACGCCGACCTGCACTCCGCCGCCGACTTCCACGGCGCGGTCGTCACCTACGCCCAGGTCGGGATGGCCCCCCAGGTGCACCGGCGGCGCACCATGACCCGCCGCACCCTGGTCATCCTCGACGAGATCCACCACGCCGGGGACTCCCGGTCCTGGGGCGACGGGGTCAAGAACGCCTTCGAACCCGCGGTACGCCGGCTGATGCTCACCGGTACGCCGTTCCGCTCCGACGACAACCCGATCCCGTTCGTCACCTACGAGCGCGGCGGCGACGGGCTGCTGCGGTCCCGCGCCGACTCGGTCTACGGCTACTCCGACGCGCTGCGCGACGGCGTCGTGCGCCCGGTGCTGTTCCTGGCGTACTCGGGGGAGACCCGCTGGCGTACCAACGCCGGGGACGAGTTGGCGGCGCGGCTCGGCGAGCCGATGACCCAGGACCTGATCGCCCAGGCCTGGCGGACCGCACTCGACCCGGCCGGGGACTGGATGCCGCAGGTGCTGCGGGCGGCCGACGCCCGGCTGACCGTGCTGCGCAACGCCGGGATGGCCGACGCCGGTGGCCTGATCATCGCCAGCGACCAGCAGAACGCCCGCTCGTACGCGAAGCTGATCGAACAGGTCACCGGGGAGAAGGCCACCGTGGTCCTCTCCGACGACCAGGGCGCGTCCGCCCGGATCGCGACGTTCGCGGCGTCCGAGCAGCGGTGGCTGGTGGCGGTCCGGATGGTCTCCGAGGGCGTGGACATCCCCCGGCTGGCGGTCGGGGTGTACGCCACCAGCGCCAGCACCCCGCTGTACTTCGCGCAGGCCATCGGCCGGTTCGTCCGGGCCCGCCGCCCCGGCGAGACCGCCTCGGTGTTCGTGCCGAGCGTGCCGCACCTGCTCGGCCTGGCCAGCGAGATGGAGGCCGAGCGGGACCACGTGCTCGGCAAGCCCAAGGACCGCGAGGGCTTCGACGACGACCTGCTGGAGCGCGCCCAGCGCGACGAGCAGGCCAGCGGCGAGCTGGAGAAGCGGTTCACCGCGCTGTCCGCGACCGCCGAACTGGACCAGGTGATCTTCGACGGGGCGTCCTTCGGCACCGCCGCCCAGGCCGGCACCCCGGAGGAGGAGGAGTACCTGGGGCTGCCCGGTCTGCTCACCGCCGACCAGGTGTCGCTGCTGTTGACCAAACGGCAGGCCGACCAGCTCGCCGCGCAGCGGCGTCGGGCGGCCGTCCAGGCCGCTGAGCCGGCCGCTGCGGCCCCGGCGGCGCCCGCCGTACCTCTGAGTGCCGCCCAGCGTCGGGTGGCGCTACGGCGTCAACTGAACGCTCTGGTGGCCGCCCGGCACCACCGTACGGGCCTGCCCCACGGCAAGATCCACGCCGAGCTGCGCCGACTCTGCGGTGGCCCGCCCAGCGCCCAGGCGACCATCGAACAGCTCGAAGAACGCATAGCCACCGTCCAGACCCTCTGACGGCCCCCGTTCCCTCCCGCCCTCCCGTCCGTTCTCCCCGCCCCCGGATCCCCGGCTTTTGCCGGTGATCAAGAGGTTCGGGTCGGAAATCGGTGGGATGGTGACGCGAACCTCTTGATCACCGGTCCGGTGGCGGGAGAAGCCGGGGGCGGGGAGGGGTGGGTGCAGCCGGGAACGGCCGGGGGGGGGGGCGCCGGTGGGGGCTCCCCCCCGCCGCCTGGCGGGATGGGTGAGGGGCCTGTTG